>CAZHVH010000582.1:0-2437 GCA_964535855.1 uncultured bacterium | reverse complement strand
TCCCCGGCGAGCTCGGTGTATGCCAGGAACTCCCTCACGAGCCTCGACAGGCTTTCATCCTCCCTCATGAATCCCAGTCCCTCGAGGAGAGGTTCGAGCTTCGGATTAAATCTCGGATTTTCGAACTGGGAGATGAAGCTCAATGGGGCTAAATCCTTGAACGCCGCTATCTTGCCTATCTCCTCGATCGCTCGGATTCCCCTGGATAGCTCCCTCCTCAGAAGCTCCCTTAAAAACTCGGGGAGGGCGGTGAGAGGGGCCACCAACTCCCAACATCTCTCCAACAGTCTCCAATCCATATGGACCTCCCTCAGCCTCTCGAAGAGGGTCTTAAACAGCTCCTCATCCCCTCCGGAGAGGAGGGCGATCATCGGGACATCGGAAAGCCTGTAGGCATAGGCGTCCGGGACGAGCCTGAGCAGCTCGAAGGCTTTTCGTTCGGGGAACCTGGACAACAGAAATCCCAAAACCTGAAGGCTGAAGCTGTCCACTCCGAATCTCCCCTTGATGAACTCGATCTCCTCCAGACACATCCGGCTCTCCACCAGCGCCTTCAGGTGCTTGACATAACCGAGCTCGGATATCAGGGATTCGGGGCTGATCTTCAACTTGGAGGAGACCACCCTGATGAACCTGAGCAGCTTCCCGGCATCCCTCGCCTTCCTCAGGAGACGGATGAAGGTGCCGCTCTCAGATCTGAGATCGAGGAAGAAATCCAGAGTTTCTGGGAAGTTGAGGGCGAGGTATAGCATGTGTGAGCCGTATTCGTCCCTCTCCTCACAGACCTTATCGAGGAGGGCGGGGTTTTTGACGTTTTTAAGGACGATCCCTGGCAGCACCAACCCCATTCCCTTTCCCGCCGAACCCCGATCCGTCCGATCGCCTCCGGCGAACCGCCTTGCGGTCATCCCCTTGAAATATGCCCTGAACAGCCTTCGCCTTTTCCTCAGAAGCGTCAGCCCGACCCCGGCGATGATGGAGAGCGTCCTCACGTCGTTCTCCGATCTGAGGATATCCCTGACGATATCCTCATCCCCCGTCTCGAGATAGAGGTCGGCGGCCAGCTCGATCAGCTCATCCCCCTTTCCGGCGGGGTTCGTCTCCCTCAGGATCTCGATGAACCTGAGCGTCCCCTCGGGGAGGCAGACGGCCACCCTCTTGATGTGGTCGAGCGAGTTCGGGATGTCCTTCAGGATCGAGGCCGCCTTGAGGGCCCTCCCCGGTTCGAGTCCGGCCCTCATCATGATAGGCGTAAACTCGGGCGGCATCCCGCCTCTTCCGAGCGACAGGAAGTTCTCGTATCCCTCAGGGACCTCCTTTGCGCCGAGCCTCCCCATGATGACGGCCGCGAGCCGGTTGGCGTCACGCGCATCGTTCCCCCCCATGAAATCGCGGAGCAGGGGTAGAACCCCTTCGCCGAGCTTGAGGATCTCGCCGGAGGGAGGGGGTGAGATCACAACGCAGAGCGTTTCAAGCTCGAGCAGGGCGAGCAGCTCGTCGAACGCCTCCCTCTCGCCCCCCATCGCCCTTCTCAGAAGCTTCCCATAATCGTTTACCTTGAACCGGGAGACGGCTTTGGCGAGGTCAAGCTTCTCCTCCTGTCTCGTGAACCAAGCCCTCACATCCCCCACGACGAGCTTCATCGCCCTGGGGAACCTCCTGAGGACGTTCATCCTTCGTTGTGTTTTTGAGAGAAGGGATGGGGAGAGGTGAAGGTCGATCTCCTCAAACGGGGGATAGATCATCGCCTCGACCTCGGCCTCGAAGGCATCGAAGCTCCTCTGTTTCCTCGTGGCGCTTTCCCTAGGGGCGGGGATCTCCTTCACCCTGAGCCTTCTGTGTTTCCAGATCACCTCCCTGCCGTCGAAGTATGGGAACCCGCCGAGCCATTCGATTTCGGTCAGATATGTCTCCACCCTCGATCTAACCCTTGATTTTTTGCGGCTCTTATCGCGCATCCTATCGCCTCCCGTCCATGTTCCTCCTCAAGATCGTTTAACAGGTCCACGCTGAATATCTGCCATACAGGGCATCGATCGGAGAGGAGGTCACCGGTTCAAGGATGAGCTTCCCTTCGATGAAATCTCTCACGTCGCGGTATCTCAATAGAAATATCCGCTCGTTCACTGCCACGACGGGTATCAGGTATTCCCCTCCTATCCGTACCACATCGCACATCTTATCAATCCTTTTCCCGTTGACCTTGAAGGATTTAACGGTGAAGAGCTCCATCGGCGGCGTGAGGAGATACCAGATATGGCTGAGCATGTAGAAGAGGGAGAAGATGATCAGGAACATGACCGCCACATAGGCTATCAGCCTCATATCTCACCTCCAAATTTTCAGCCCTACGGGGCAAGCACGGGGCTTGTCCCTACAATCCGTAGGGCGGCACTTCACGTGCCGCCGCAATGCGGCGGGGGTAAAGCTGTAGGGG
>CAZHVH010000581.1:0-2442 GCA_964535855.1 uncultured bacterium | reverse complement strand
CTCCTTGATCTCTTCATGCAGCTCGAGTTCAACAGCCTCCTGGATGAGATCAAAGCCCTGAAACCCTCTCAGGATGAGCTTCCCCTGGAATATCACACCGTCATGAGCGAGGAGGAGCTGAATGAGGTGATAAGAAGGATCGAGAAAGCGGGGGAGTTCGCCATAGATCTTGAAACGACGTCGTTAGACCCCATGAAGGCTGAGATAGTGGGCATATCCATAAGCGTCAAGCCCCGTGAGGCCTTCTACATCCCGATATATCACTCCTACATCGGCGCGCCAAAGCTCCTCCCCAAGGAGCTGGTCTTGGAGAAGCTGAGGCCGTATATTGAGTCTAGGGATTACGGGAAGATCGGACAGAACATCAAATACGACCTGGAAGTGCTGTGGCAGAGCGGGGTTAAGATGGAAGGCTTAAACTTCGACACGATGCTGGCCTCATACGTGTTGAATCCCACCGCCTCGCATAACCTCGATAATCTCGCCATGGTACATCTCGATAGGACGATGATATCCATAGATGAGCTCATCGGCAAGGGGAAGGATCAGATATCGATGAGTCAGGTGTCGGTAGAGGATGTTAGCAGGTATGCGTGCGAGGATGCCGAGGTGACGTACGAGCTCAAGGCTGTTCTGGAGAAAAAGCTGAAAGAACAGGGGCTGGAGAGGGTGTTTTACGAGATAGAGATGCCGCTTGTGCCCGTGTTGGCCGAGATGGAGATGACGGGCGTCAAGGTGGACGTGGACTACCTCAGGGGGCTTTCCAGGGAGATGGGTGCGAAGCTGAGGGAACTGGCGGGAAAGATATACGAGCTGGCGGGCGAGGAGTTCAACATAGGATCGCCCAAACAGCTCGGCAGGATCCTCTTCGAAAAGCTCAAACTGCCCAGAAAGAGGCGAACTAAGACCGGATACTCGACGAACGAGCGGGTTCTCAGATCCCTTTCCCAACTGCACGAGCTCCCCGCGCTCGTTCTGGAATACAGGCACTTTTCGACGCTGAAATCGACCTTCGTGGACAACCTGCCTCAACTGATAAATCCCAAAACGGGCAGGATACACACCGATTTCAACCAGGCGGCCACGGCGACGGGGAGATTGTCAAGCAGCAACCCGAACCTCCAGAACATCCCCGTTCGAAGCGAGGAGGGACGTCAGATACGACGCGCCTTCATCCCCTCTCAAGAGGGATGGCTGCTCCTTGTCGCCGATTACTCCCAGGTGGAGCTTCGAATACTGGCGCATATTACGGGGGATGAGAGGCTCGTCGAGGCCTTTCAGAAGGGGCTCGACATCCACTCGGCCACAGCGTCCCTGATCTTCGACGTGCCCATAGATCAGGTGACGCCCGATATGCGGCGCAAGGCCAAAACGATAAACTTCGGGATCATCTACGGCATGGGCGCCAACAGGCTCTCCCAGGAGCTCAGGATAAGCTACGGTGAGGCCAAACGGTTCATCGAAAGCTATTTCAAGACATATCCCGGAATTCAGGCCTATCTGGAGCAAACCGTTAAGGATGCCCTGGAGAACGGATACGTCACGACCCTGCTCGGAAGGAGGAGATATATACCTGAGATCCGCAGCGCCAAGCAGGTGACGGCGGAATACGGCAAGAGATTGGCGATCAACACGCCGATTCAGGGAACCGCCGCCGATATCATCAAGCTCGCCATGATCAAAATCCACGACTACCTGAAATCCACCGGCAAGAGGGCGAAGATGATCCTACAGGTGCACGACGAACTGGTCTTCGATCTGCCCGAGGATGAGGTGGACGAGGTGAGGGATAAGGTGAGGGAGATCATGGAGGGGGTTCTGCCGATGAGGGTCCCGCTCAAGGTGGACATAAACGTAGGGGAAAACTGGCTTGAGGCGAAATGAAACGAGGGCTTATAGTGGGACTCACAGGGGGAATAGCCTGCGGCAAAACCACCGTGGCGAGGATGCTGGAGGAGCAGGGGGCATATGTCATAGATGTGGACAACATCGGACATGAGATGCTCAAAAGGGGAAGTCCCGCCTATGATGATCTGATCGAAACCTTCGGCACGGAAGTGCTGGATGAAAACGGGGATATCAGCCGTGAGAAGCTCGGCAGGCTTGTCTTCCAAAACCCCGAAATGAGGGAGAGGTTGAACGAGATCGTCCATCCCCGGATAATTCAAATCTCGCTTGAGCGCGCGAGGAGGTTCGCCAGGGAAAATCCATGCGGGATCGTCGTTCTGGACGCTCCCCTGCTCTTTGAGGTGGGGATGGAAAGGGAGGTGGATGTCACGGTCGTGGTGACGGCGGACGAGAGGAAGCAGGTGGAAAGGCAGCTTGAGAGATGGAGGAGGATGGGCAGGAAACCGGACGAGAGGGAGGCTTTGGCCAGGATAAGAGCTCAAATGCCGCTCGAACGTAAGATCGAGATGGCGGATTTCGCTATTGAGAACGACG
>CAZHVH010000580.1:0-2446 GCA_964535855.1 uncultured bacterium | reverse complement strand
GCCTGGTTTTAGCTCGCTTCTGTTACTCACTATTTATGAAGCGGACAATGGCCTGTAGATGGAGGTGCCTATGATGAAGTTTTTAAACCTATTGCTGGCCTTTTCGTGGATGCTTTGGACGTTGCCAGCCCTTGGAGGGCCCGGCGAGAACATCGCCAAAGGTAGGAGATATACGCTCTTCCCGAGGCCAAACTATCGGTATTGCACCGATCCGGACGATAAGGTCCAACTTACCGATGGGATATATACAAAAGGGTACTTCTGGACGAAAAAGAGCACGGTGGGCTGGCAGAAGGCCCATCCGGTTATCATCACCATCGATCTCGGTTCAGTTCGGCCGATCGGCGGTGTCTCCTACAGCACGGCCGCGGGAACGGCGGGGGTGAATTGGCCGTCGATACTCATCCTCGTCAGCGATGACGGGAAAACCTATACCTATGTGGGCGATCTCGTCGAGCTCTCGGCCGAGCACGGAATGCCTAAGGCCGAGGGATACGCGCGCCATCGCTTTTGGACGGATAAGCTCAGAACACACGGCCGATACGTCGCTTTCATCGTAAACGGTAACGGACCCTACGTGTTCGTCGACGAGATCGAGGTCTATCGCGGGCCGGATTCGCTCCTGAACGAACCGCTGGTGGGGAGGAAAACGGACGACCTGAAGCGATTCTTCCATGAACAGGAGATGATGCAGCTTGTGAGGAGGAGGTTGCGGCTCGACCTTGCCGCCGTTCGTTCATCCCTCGAAGGGCTTCCCAGAGGGGGAGAGTTAGCCCGCGAGCTCGATGAGATCAATAGGGAGATCAAAAGGGTGAAGGAGATCCCCGCGGAGGGATTCAAAGCGGTTTTGCCCCTCAACGATCTCCACCGTCGGATTTTCTCCGTACAAGCTGCGATCTGGAGGGAGAGGGGATTTCGCTCCATCGTCGTCTGGCAGAAGAACCGCTGGGACATGCTGAGTCCGACGGAGCCACCCCGGGAAGGCAGAGCCGAAATTGAAATGGCGATGATGAGGAACGAATACCGCGGAGCTGCCTTCAACATCAGCAACGCCGGTCCAGGACAAGCGGAGCTACGCCTCTCAATTGTGGGTCTGCCCGGCGGCACAAATCCGGATTACATCACCGTTCATGAGGTGCCGTTCACCGACACGAAATCAGGCACTCCGGTCGCCGCAGCACTGCCCCTGGCGCGAAGGGAGGGCCGATATTTCCTCGTGGAGATACCTGAGGGCATGACGCGGCAGATCTGGCTCACGTTTCATCCTCCTAAGGATATGCCCCCAGGCGAATACACGGGTGAGATCGTGATCGAGCCGACGAGGAACACCATCCCCGTCCGGCTGAAGCTATACCCGTTCACGTTCCCCGATCAGCCTACGCTGCATTTGGGAGGATGGGACTATACGGATCGGGATCGTTCCTACGATGTGACGCCGGAGAACCGAGCGGCCTTTATCAAGCATCTCCGGAGCCACTTCGTGGATACCCCTTGGGCGACGAGCAGCGTGATGCCACGCGGGAAATACGATGAAAAAGGTGATATGATAGAGGAACCCTCGACTGAAAACTTTCGGAGATGGATCGAACGGTGGCCGAACGCCCGGAACTACTACGTGTTCCTCTCAGTTGGAAGGCGTTTTTCGGGTTTCGAAATGGGAACGCCGGAGTTCGAAAACGCCGTGTCTCAGTGGATAAGGTGGTGGGTGAAAACCCTAGGGAAATGGGATATCAAACCGGAGCAGTTAGGCCTGTTGCTGGTGGATGAGCCAAGTTCACCCGAGAGGGATAAGATCATCATCGAATACGCCAGAGTCATCCAGAGGGCGGAGCCTGAGGTGGTTATCTGGGAGGATCCCACATGGCGGGAGCCGTGGAAGGGGACAAAGGAGATGTTCGAACTCTGTGATGTGCTCTGCCCGAATATGGTGATGTGGGTGGATGGCGGCGAAAAGTTCGCCGACTTCTACATGAAACAGCGGAAGGCGGGAAAGAGGCTGTGGTTCTATGCCTGTAGTGGCCCTGGCAAGCTGCTGGACCCCTACAGCTATCACCGGATGGAGCCCTGGTTCTGTTGGAGATACGGCGCTGAAGGGGTAGGCTACTGGGCCTTTGGCGATTCCAACGGAGCCTCCTCGTGGAACGAATACCTCTCTAGGATCGGCGCCTATACCCCTCTGTTCCTCGACGAAAGCTCGGTCACAGCGGGCAAACATATGGAGGCCATTCGTGAGGGAATTGAGGATTACGAGTACCTCCGGATGCTGCGGGATAGAATCGCCGAACTGGAGAGAAAGGGGGTAAAGGCGGAAAACCTCGACTCGGCCAGGAGACTACTGAAATCGGCCGCTGAACGCGTTACCTCATGTATGGCAAAATCAAGCATGATCTATTGGAAGGAGCCGAAGGACCGCTCCGTCGCCGATAAGGTTCGAGTCGAAATACTT
>CAZHVH010000579.1:0-2446 GCA_964535855.1 uncultured bacterium | reverse complement strand
ACCTCATCCTGCCCTCGGCGAGAACTTGATCGTTTTTATCTCATAGGGGCTCATCTGAACCTTTAAAACCCCATCTTCAAACTCAACATCCCCCGTTTCCCTCTCCATGAGGTCGGTCTGGCAGGCAGAGCTTATCTCACATGGGAGCTTGATCGAGGCCTCACAGCTTTCACCGTGGATCTCGTAAAGTCTCAGGATGAACTCATCCGAGTCATAGGCCCTCTTAAGAACCTCGACGATCACGTTATCAGGTCTGACCTCAAGGAAGGAGAAGCTCGGCGGAAGGTCGCCGGGATGATTATCCCCCACGAGAGCGATCAGCGGATAGTTGAACTCATATCCCCTTCGCATAACCCCCGCCTCCCTCCATCCTCCTGAATGCGGATAGAGGGAGTATCCGATCAGGTGAACCCCCTCATCTGTGTTGTAAGCGGGCTCCGTGGGACTGCGGAGAACGCTCATCCTGACGGTGTTGCCCTCGACATCATGTCCGTATCTCGCGTTGTTGAGCAGGGCGATTCCATATCCAGGGGTGGAGAGGTCGACCCACTTTTGCGCTGAGTATTCAAGCCCATCCGCCGGTCGGGTGACGCTCCCGTATGCTGTGTTGTAGGTCACCTCCGGATCCTCAACGTTCAGCGGGAAAGCGACCTTTATCATCCAGTGGATATCGTGCCAATCGACGATGAGGTTGAAGTCCACCCGTTCTATCTTGGAATATAACATGATCTCCTGGGTGAAGCTTGAGTTTCTGAACTTCCTACTTATCCTTATCTTGGCTCTGACGGGGCCCTCCTCGCATATCTCTATCGAAGGGTGGGAGATGATATCCCAAGCTTTTCCAGGTGGTCTTGCGATGGTATCGCTCCCTTTCACGAACCTCCCCTCTGAATCCCCCTCATCTTCGATGGCGATGAGCGTATTTCCCCTACCGGATGCCCCCAGAACCTCTCTTCCGCCTCTCCTATCGAGGAGGCTCCTCAAACAGCCCGTATCGGGATCAACCTCAACGCTGAAAAACTCGTTTTGAACCTTTAGCCCCTCAACTGAGAACGGGTTGGGATAGCTTATCTTCCCCTCTCCCCTCACTACCCGATATGTCCTGTATCCGAGCGAGGGAACCCTCTCGGCGATGAAGATGAACCTCAGGAACCGCCTATCCTTCTCCTCTCGCCTTTCGACGATCTGAATCGGAACACGGTTGCCATCCTCATCGAGGAGCTGAATCTCATCTTGTCCCTCCGAGAGCTGAATCTCAATCTCGGCGAGGTCCGTCCTCTCCCACGGAAGCGGATTCACGACGATCAGGGGCGTTCCCTCCCCATCGGTCTTTATATTTTTCAGGATGGTGGAGAGCGAATCCCGGAGCAATCTCTCGCCTGACTCCCTGATTATCTCGTAAAACCTGAGGGCATCCCTGCAGACGGGCGGTATGCCGCTTCCGCCGATGATGTCGTGGAACTGATTGAAAAGGAGTTTCTTCCAGGATTCGTATAGCTCCTCTGACGGGTAAGGCTCTCCGAACAGGATGGAGGCTATGGAGCAAAACCTCTCCGCCGTCAACAGGAGGTTCTCGCACAGGCGGTTGTTCCTCTTTATCTCGCCGCAGTTGGTCAGGTCGCCCACGAGTTCGAACCCCAGCTCGTCGTTTAAGACGGGCAGATCGGGGTTTTGAGCGAGTATCGAGTCCACAAATTCCCTGAATGTGCTGAACTTCACCTCTATTTCGGGCGGGGTTTTTTCGGCGAACCTCTTGATCGCCTCGATCTCCTCAGGAGTGGGTCCGCCGCCGTGATCTCCCCTTCCTATTCTGATCATCGCTCTATCAACGCCATATCGTTTCCTCATCTCGGATAGGAAATCGATCCAAGATTGAGATGGTTCCCTGGAGACATGTGAGTTATACGCCAGCACCTTAGATCCATCGGGCGACTGCCACCAGAACAGCCTCTCGCCCTTCCCCCCGCGTTTGAACATGTATGAGTCGATCCCGCATTTCCTGAGGATCTGCGGAAGCTGCCACGGATGGCTCCATGCGTCCTCCTGCCAGCCGGTGGTGACATCGACCCCGAACTTCTCAAGGAAATACCTTTTGCCCATAACACACTGTCTCACCAGCGACTCGCCACACGGTTCTCCTCCCTCGAACTCCACATACATCCCGCCGACTATCTCCCACCGTCCCTCCCCTATGTATCTCCTTATCCTCTCGAACAGCTTCGGATATACCTCCTCAGTCGCCTGATAGAGCGGAACCTGGCTCTGAGAGAAGGTGTAGTCCGGGTATCTGTCCATGTTATCAAGGGCAAGTGAGAAGGTCGGTTTGCAACACCTGTGTATGGTCTCCGGATCGTATCTCCAGAGCCAGGCGACATCTATATGTGACTGAGGGATGACGTGAATAACACCCCGTCTCATTCGAATCCTCCTCCATCACCTTCCGCTC
>CAZHVH010000578.1:0-2459 GCA_964535855.1 uncultured bacterium | reverse complement strand
AGATGTATATCAATCCTGAAAGAAGAAGACGATCATCCAACCAGATAGTCATACCCATCGGAACGCCGCTCTATGAGGCCGAGAAGATGATAATCCTGAAGACCCTGGAGGCGTGTGGAAACGTCAAAACCAAAGCGGCGGAGCTCCTTCAGATCACCCCAAGAACCATCAGGAACAAACTGAGGGCGTACGCCGAGGAGGAAGGCAAACGGTTTGAAGACGAGGAATAGGTGAAACTTCATCCCCCCTAAGGGAGAAAAATTTTCCCCCCTCTCCTCCCTTCTCATACGGAGAAGCCCCTACAACACATCCCCTGAACGATGGCATGCTAATTGCTCAAATATCGGGACGCAGTTTTCTCCCCTGATCTCGATCAGGGGAAGGTGAAAAGATGAAAGGGGTTGTGAGGATGCCGGGACTTTTCGATTCGGTCTCCAAAATGCTCGAGGTTGCCATTCGTGGAACCGTCCTCAGGCATAATCTCATCGCCAACAACATCTCCAACGTGGATACGCCCGGATATCAGGCGATAGACATCTCCTTTGAAGGTCTGCTGAGGAAGGTTCTTTCGGGGGATGTCGATCCGGAGAGGGTTGATATGACGCCTAAGGTCAATTATTCCCCGCTGAAACTCGCTGGATTAGACGACGAGGATAACGGGGTCGAGCTGATTCTCGAGCCGGGGGAAGAGGTCAAACTGGACGCCAACACTGTGGATATAGATCGTGAGATGACGAAGCTTGCCGAGAACCTCATCATGCATAACGCCTTCGTAAAGCTTCTAAACGCCAAGTACAAGATCCTCAAAACCGCTATAAACGGCAGGGCATGAGGAGGTGTGAACGATGGATCTGTTCACGTCAATGGAGATAAGCGCTAGCGGGCTCAGCGCTCAGAGGATCAGGATGAACGTCATATCCGAAAACCTCGCCAATGCTAACACCACCAGAACTCCTCAAGGAACCCCATATCGGCGTAAGGAAGTGCTATTCGCCACAAGGCCCGGGGGAGCGATACTGAGGGCGGGATTTATGAGGCTTCCCTTCAATCTGGGAAGAGGGGTTGCCGTAACGGGGATAGTCGAGGATAAATCCCCGTTCAGGGAGGTATATGATCCGGGGCATCCGGACGCAAACAGCAATGGGATCGTATTGATGCCGAACGTCAACGTGGTCGTGGAGATGGTGAATATGATCTCGGCTACAAGGGCTTATGAGTCGAACATCACCGCCCTTTCAGCCGCCAAGGAGATGGCGATGAAAACTTTGGAGATAGGAGCGTGAAAGGATGAGGGTGGAGTCAAGCTACGATCGGCTTAAATTCGAAGGACAGATGAAGGAAGCTACTTCCGAGGGAAAGGATAAAGCTTCTTCCTCATTTATGGATATCCTTAAGGACTCCATTCAGAAGGTGAACGAGCTTCAGATCGAGGCAGATAAGGCCATAGCCGAGCTGGCCACAGGCAAAAACAGGGATATCGCTAGGACGATGATCGCCGTCGAGAAGGCGAACATCGCCTTTCAGATGATGACACAGATAAGGAATAAGATCATTGAGGCTTATCAGGAGATAATGAGGATGCAGGTGTAAGAAGATGCCCGAGGGTATAAGAGGGGTGCTGGAACAGCTCAAAACGGTCTGGGGAAACCTGCCGAGGCAGGCGAAGATAGTTATACCTCTGATATCAATCGGGCTGTTAATCGGCCTGATCGCCCTGAGTTTACGGGCGGGCACATCCGGATACACGCTGCTTTACAGCAATCTGAACGTCGAGGACCTGCGTGATATACAGATAGAGCTCAGCAGGATGGACGTCAAATACAAGCTCGGTCAGGACAATTCGATCTATGTCCCCTCAAAGGAGGAGGCTCGGCTGAGGCTGATGCTTTCCGAGTCGGGATTGCCCAGGGGAGACAACGGATACAGCATTTTCAAGGAGAAGAACTTGGGCGAGACCTTCTTTGACTACGAGCGGAAATACCAGGAGGCCACGGAGAAAAAGTTGAAACAGGCTATAGAAAGTCTGCGCCCGGTTAAATTCGCCACGGTTAACATCACACCCATGGAGGAATCGGTTTTCCTTGACAGGGAACGGCCGGCCAAGGCCTCCGTCATGCTCCAGCTCGAGCCGGGCACCCACCTCTCGCGTAAACAGGTTGAAGGGATCGTACATCTGGTGGCGGGAGCGGTGAAGGGGCTCGATCCGGAAAACGTGGTCATCCTCGATGAAAGGGGCAACCAGTTGAACGCCGACTTGGACGAGATAGACTCGGCGCAGCTGCGACTGAAGCATCAGAGCGAGCTCGAGAAGCTCTTTGCCAAGAAGATCAGGGATCTTCTCGTGCCGCTTGTGGGACCCAATGGATTTTCGGCCGAGGTGACGGTCGAAACTGACTTCGACCTCACGGAGACGACCACCAAGAAATATAACAATGACGATGAGGTGATCTCCAAGGAGA
>CAZHVH010000577.1:0-2460 GCA_964535855.1 uncultured bacterium | reverse complement strand
CTATGCTGGCCGCCATCTTGCCCATAGCGGCGAATTTCTCCGATTCTATAAGCTGTTTCTCCTGCTGTTGCAGCGTGTCGTAGGCCTCCTCCAGTTCCCTCATCCGCTTTTCGAGGCTCTCATAAAGCGAGGCGTTCACTATGGCCAACGCGGCATAGTTAGCATAGAGCTTGAGAAGCTCCAGATCCTCATCCGTCACCGGTCGGTTTGTGACGAAGTTATCGACCATCAGCACGCCTATAGCTTTATCGCGGGTGAGGAGCGGCACGACCGTTATCATCGTGCTGCCTAGTCTTCCCATGAGCTCCCTATCACGCTCCGAGCACTCCTCAACCTTTATGTTGTTAAAGCTGGTCTTCTCGATAATGGATCTCGTCAGGACGGAATCGGTCTGGCTCAACGGTATAGAGATCCCCTGGATGATCTCGTTTATAGCGCTGTTCTGCTCGGTGGGCGGGCGTCTTTCATACTCCTCCACTATCTCCTGGATGCTCATGGGCCTTGAGCTCAGCTCGGCCCATATCCTGCTGGCCTCATTGAGGTCTATCGGCCCAACTGCCATTTTGCCCTTGAGTTTTCCCTCAGCCTCATCGACGATGAATAGAAAAGCCCTGTTCAGACCCAGAGCCTGCCCTGAGGTGACCGCCGTGAGGATGATGTAGAGGACCCTATCGACGTTTAGGGAGCTCAGCATCAGATCGCTGAGTTCATACAGTTGAGAGAGCTTTTCGGAGAGATATTGCAGCCTGAAATAAGCGCCCTCAAGCGTAGCGTCGCATCTGTTGATTCGACCGACGATATCTCCGATCAAGTTCAGAACCTCCACCGAGCCGTTGCCTATCCTTTCCTCGAGATATCTCGAAAACAGGTCGCAGTTCAGACAGTATCTGGAAAATCTCTCCTTGAAGGAGATATCTCCTCCTTTATCACAGCTCGAATCCGAGAACCAACAGAAGTCCATTCTCCTCCCATATCCCTCACACTCCGTCTGTCTACAATCTCGAACCTTCCAGCAGCTCATCCAATTCCGCCTCCCTTTATCTGAGAAGAAGTCTGACCAAAGCCTCCGATTTAAGCATGATCAGGATCACGATGATCAACATGGCGAGATAAATTATCACCCTGGTCCAAGAACCCCTTTTACGCTTTTGGAACTGAGAGAGGTCCATATGAATCACATCCTTAGCCTTGAGATGGTGAACGGTTATATTGTGCCATACGCTGAGGATACATGTCAAGAGCGTTGACAGGCTATGATCCCCGTGATATAATTTTGACGCTACCGAAAGAGGAGGTTCAAAGGTGAATTCCAGGGATAAATGGTTGATCTTCGCACAGATCATCGTCGGGACCGTCTTCGGCCTCGCTGGAGCTGGGGTCTCCTATTTGATCTTCGATGCCATATGGCGGAAATACCTGATTGGACTTGCCGATGGAGGGTTTCTGTATGCTATCCTGATCGGCATCACGATTCTATTGAGCTCTGGAGCCACCTTCGTCTCGGCAGGCGAGGGCGTTCGTTTGATGGGCAAACTGCGCGGCAAGAGACATTCCAGGCGGCTTCTTTATAAAGGGGCTTTTCTGGGGACTTCAGCAGCCATCGCCCTCATGTCCCTGACCAATGTCAATTGGAACGATATCCTCATCCGGTTCTCCCCGCCTGCAAGATTTATCGTACAGATTGTCAGGCTCATATGCATGATCATATCCCTTCCCTTTAAATTTTTGCTTCTGATCAAGTTTCCGGCGATCCTGCTCTTCGCCGTAGCTGCCCCGGTCGGGGCGTTGATCGTCGAGAAGATTAACCTCATTCAGCCGACTCGTAAAAAAGGGGAGGAAGGGAAGGCATGATTTCCCCCTTTGACGAGGATAAACCCAGAGATGAATGCGGCATCTTCGGCATATATGGACATCCCGATGCCGCTTATCTGACCTATTTGGGCCTTTATGCGCTACAACATCGGGGTCAGGAGAGCGCCGGAATAGTCACCTCCGATAGGGAGAAGGTGTATTACCATCACGGGATGGGGTTGGTGGTAAACGTATTTGACGATGAGATGCTGGCTAAGCTTGAGGGCGATATAGCTATCGGCCATAACAGGTATTCCACCGCTGGCAGCAGCACGCTTCAGAACGCCCAGCCCTTGGTAAGGGAGATCGTCGGAGATATCCTAGGTATAGCCCATAACGGAAACCTCGTCAATGCTCCCTATCTACGGCGAGAGCTTGAAAATAAGGGCGCCATCTTCACCAGCTCCTCTGACACCGAGGTCATCGCCCACCTGATCGCTCGATCAGGTCAGATCTTCATAGAGGACAGGGTGTTGGATGCCCTCACACAGGTTCGAGGGGCCTACTCCATACTTTTCATGACCCGAAATGGGATGATAGCGGCGAGAGATCCTTGGGGGTTTCGCCCGCTATGGATGGGGAGGCTTAAAGATGCCGTGGTGTTCTCCT
>CAZHVH010000576.1:0-2461 GCA_964535855.1 uncultured bacterium | reverse complement strand
CTTTACTTATCTCCTGCGGTTTCCTCCACTCTATCGTGGCCTGGGTATATTTATCGAGTTCGGCCATCTTCTCGGCGTCGAGCACCTCTTGCATCGGGGCCGTCTCACCTTCCGTGTAGACGTTTTCATCGTTGAAAGCGGGATCGGTAGCCCTTCCAAACGGGGCGAGATTTTGGCTCCACTGTGTTTGGGCCAGGCATCCCATCATGAGGATCGACATCGCCAAGGCGATCGCCGAGGGCAAAACGGCGTTTAGGGATTTCATCTTCAAGGCACCTTGTCGACCAAGCTGTATCGAACGGATACAGCTTGAGCTGGGCTATTTGTCATCCGCCTTTTAAAGACAGCCGAGTCCCAGCAGGCGGAATTTCGGCTGCCGTCGGAGTTTATTTTGCCGGCTCGAGGAGGTCCTCAAGCTCCTCTTTGACCTTCTTCTCCTCCTTCTGAGCCGCTGCGACTTTTGATTCCTCAGGTGAGGCGAAGCCGTAGAGCTCTATCTCCTGAATTATCGCCTGCTCTCCCTCTCTGCCCCTTCTTCTTCTGATCATCTTCCTATCCAGCCTTCCGGTTTTGATGGCACCTACCGAGATCATGATCTTATCGGTGCGCACGGAGGTCATGACGATGATCGGGTTTCCTTTGACGCTTTTGACGTCTTTGATCTGTTCCCATCCGTTGCCCCTATCGGCCCAGATCGAGAAGGTTTGAAGGTTCGGGCTATAGATCACGATCTTGTGGATCATCTTGGGCTCCGGCAACTTAACGACCGCCTTGGGATAGAAGCTCTCAGCCACGGTCTCACCTGAGGTTCTCAGATCGCCGTCGACCATCTTCGGATCGGTGGCCTCCACTCCGGGAAGACGGGCGTAGTTTTCGCTCCATTGTTGTCCGGCTGCGACGGTGCTCACCATATCCTTTATGGTAGCACAACCGCCGAGGATAAAGGTAAATATGGCGGCGATCATCACGAACGTCAGACATATCCTGATCATTTTAACTCAACCTCCACCACGATGACGTCGGAGTCCCTATCGGCCCCGACAGCTAGTATTTCTCCCTTTGAATCGGCTACGACGCTCTGGCCGCCGTATATATACCCCGTCCACGGGCCGTGTGTTATCATGCCAACAAGGTCCGTTCCGATGACAGGGGCACCGACCGATAGAGCGGCTCTGCTGACGGTTCTTCTGAGGCTTTCACCGTGTTGAGGCCAATTCTCCTTCGGCGCTGCCCACCCATATGGCACCACCAGGAGATCCGGGCTTTTATCTCGCATGCCAGCTAGGATCTCATCCTTAAACGTGTCGGCACAGATGAGAAGGCCGATCCTGCCGAGATCGGTGTCAACAGCCTCAATTCGGTCTCCGGGCGTATACGGCGGATTCATCAGATGGGAGAGTATGTTCATCTTACGATGTTTAAGCAATATCCTCCCGTCAGGACCTATCAGCACCGCTGAGTCATATAACCTCTCTCCATCCTTCTCGGCCAGCCCGACGCACAACATCGCATCGTATCTCTTCGCCAGTTCGCTGAGTCTATCGGCGCTATCGCCCGGAATCGGATCCGCCAATCGATGAGCATCGGGATTAACCCATCCCAGAAGACATGTCTCCGGAAAACAGGCCAGATCAACTCGTCCAGCCCTATCAAGGGCATGTTCGATCCTGACGAAGTTTCCCTCTTTATCCCCATCTATGCAGAATATCTGTGAAACGGCGACCTTGATCACTCTATCTCCCATTCTCCAGATCCTCCAGTTCCAATTTTAACCCTTGATCGCGCTTGTGTCAAGTCCGCCGCGTTAACTCACATGAAATATTACCGAGTGGTATGCTGCCACCGGCTTAACGCCGTCGGTTGACTCGGGGGGGGTTTGATGCTAAACTTTTCACGTCTGAAAACAACTGGGAGGGACAACATGCCTTTCTGTCCGAAATGTAAGGCTGAGTACGTGGAGGGGATCAAGGTTTGCCCCGAATGTAATGTAGAACTTGTGGACGAACTCCCCGAGGAGAAGGTCGAGCTCATCCACTGGGAAGTCGTCAGAAAGGTGCCTAACGAAATGGTGGGAAATATGCTAAAAGCGCTTCTCGAGCAGGAGGGGATAACCGCTAAGGTGAAAGGGTTGACGATCCCCTGGTTCGACGGCATAGAGGGATCATCATGGTCCGAATACCAGTGGGGGGAGCTCATAGTACCCAGAGAGCAGCTCGAAAAGGCGAAGGAGATCGTGGAGGAATACATGCAGGGGATAGAGGAAAAATAGCCATGCGTAGGAATCTCGCTCTCATCCTTCTATGTCTCACCCTGATGCTATGTTCAGTTAGGCTTGGTAGCTCCGCCGAGGAGTATAGGATCAGAGCAGGGGACACGCTTTCCATCTTCGTGCTCGGCCATGAGGGGTATAACCTGACCATACCCGTCAGGGCCGATGGGAAGATCTCCTATTTTTATGGCG
>CAZHVH010000575.1:0-2462 GCA_964535855.1 uncultured bacterium | reverse complement strand
ACGACCCCGTTTCCGTTCAGGTCGCATATATCTATATATCCTGAATCGTCCACCTCTTTGCCGAAAGCCCTTGCGAACTTGTTGAAATCCTTGAGGTCGACGACGTTATCCCCGTACTTGTCCTTACCCCTGCCATATACGTCCCCGCCGCACAGGAAGAAATCGACGTTGATCGCCGGAATGCTCACACACTCGACCTTCCCTTTAAGGAACCCTGGAGCCTTAGCCGTCACGTCATATTCACCTGGAGGTATGCACAGACCATTGAGATGATAACTTCCGTCCTCGCAGGTTTGTATCTGATCCCTCCACACCACAGCACCATCCTTCTTGATCTCGAACTTCACGAAGGCGGAATGGTTTACTCTGGATTGGAGACGAACCTTCCCGGAGATGAACATCTCAGCCGGCGGTATGATGTGTATCCTAAGCCCTCTGGTCAGGGGCACAAGGGTTTCGTCTTTACCGCATGCCGTTCCGTCATCATCGCAATCCCCGCTGTGGAGGGAGAGCTCTGTCATTCTGTAGTTCTCCCTATCGAGATCGAAGTCGATCACGGTTACCCCATCTTCAGGGGCACATACCACTTTAACCCTGAAGTAGGCCACGAATCCCTCGGGGTCTTCCCCAATCCCAGGTGCACCCTCAGCGTAGTTGAGCTGTCCATCACATGGTGATCTGTTCTCCATCACCTTCGAGCCATCGCCGAAGAATCCCGCCGGATCGAATGGGGGATCATATCTGCCGTCATATGGGATTACCGTCAATACCTCCGGATCGTAATGGAGATAGGCCGCTATGCCGTTGACGCACTCCTCCGTTTGCAGGTATACCCCCAATGTCAGCACATCTCCTTCACACGCGCTTATATCCAAGTAGCCTTCACAATCGTCCTCATCATCGGCGGGCAGGATGGAGAGAACCGTCGGTCTTGAAACTCTAAAGCCGTTCTCAAGCGTGGCCGAATCGCCACAGGAGTTCTCCACGCAGACACCTCTGGGCCCGGGAGGAGCGACGGAGGGTATTGTTATGTTGGCCTTAATTATCACGGGAGGTTGTCCTTCGCACTCGCCGTCATATTCATCCTCGTTGATAAAGCAGACTTCGACCTTATTGACGGTTATATCATCTCCAATGGTAACCTCGGCGACGTCCTCAAACCCAGCTCCTATAATGATCACATCTACGGTCGTTCCAGGTGCTCCAACAGGTGGTACAACCTTATCTACCCTAAGCCCCTCGACCTCGAATGCACTTTCCGCCGTGTAACAGCAATCATCCCCCTTCATCAAGGTAACGTCACGAGGACCTGGCTCGGCATCGAGGGATATCTCAAGGTTGACGAAAATCTTGCATGGATCAACGAACGTTACGCTACAGACCTCGATTCCCTCACCAAATGAGACCTGATCCGGGGAGCTGATACCGAAGAAGTTCACCCCTGTGATTTGTACGTCCACCATCTGTCCCCTCACTCCGCTGCCGGGTTCAACCTCGTAGATGATCGGACAGTGATCCGGAATGGGTTCAGGCTCGCATTCCTCCCCACCTTCGATGCACGACACTTTATCGATCCACCCCTCAAACTCGACATTGATATCGTCCTTACTCCAATCGATCTTGATATCCACGCTTTCTCCATCGAGCAGATAGTCGAGTGTGATCGGAGACGGGTCCGTCGATATGAAACCCGTTATCTCAGCTTGTGAATCCGGATCCCATATGGCGTTCAGGCTCAGGGTGTAGACTCCCTCGCAGGGTATCTCGGCGTCCCATTCGAAGGTCGGATCGGCGCTGAAGATGACGAAGGTGGGGAAAGGCGGCGGTAGGTCTGGCATCGCTTCGATGAAATAGTGTTCCTCGACATGATACGTTCCGCCATCGGGGAAGTAGACGATATGAGAGGTTGATAGCTGATTTCCGAGCTGTTTGAACTCCTTATGGAAGATCGTGGTGCCGTCATCTGTTATCGTTATCTCAGCCCTTGTCTGTACCTTAAACTGAAGGGAGTAGAAATGAGGGATAGAGATATCCGATATGGTGAGGTTTTTCGATACCTCCTGGCTCTCCTCATTTTGAGCAACTGGGTCCGCCCATAAACCGGCGGAGAAGATGAAGATCATCGCGAAACAAACGATCCCCATTAGAATAGGTGTGCCCTTCATCTTTTGATCCTCCCATTCACATTAAGTTCGTTTTTTCACCGTTGGGCTGCCAATTTGGAGGCAACGGCCTTGGTGATTCTTTACGGCCTTTAGTTGAGCAATATGCATGCCAAGGCGAGGATGTCCGATAACACCTGAATTTTCAATGAATTGGGCGCCATATAGACTTGAACTGCCCTTCACTTTTTATGAATTCGTTTGCATGGGTATGAATTCCCTTCGCTCTTATTTCCCTTGAGTGCAGCGGTTATCACCGATAGGAGACAGGAGGCGGGAAACAGGAGACAGGAATATAGA
>CAZHVH010000574.1:0-2462 GCA_964535855.1 uncultured bacterium | reverse complement strand
GAGATAGAGATACGGCATGAACCTAAAAACGGCGTATGCGCGATAAGACTCTACTACAGAGGGGAACATGTAAGCGGGCTCTGGATCCATCGCCTATCCGCTCATTTCGGTCAGAGCGTCACGCTGAGGATGGGAGGCATCGGAGGGGTGGGGACGAAGGAGGAGTACCGGATGCGGGGTTTCGCGAGGAGGGTGATGGAATACTCCAACCGGTATATGCTCGAGGCCGGATTTGATATCGCCGCGCTCTTCGGGATACGAAACTTCTACGAGAGATGGGGATACGCACCCGCCCTGCCCGAGCACAGGCTTTACCTGAACGTCGAGAACCTCTCATCCGCCCGTCTGAACCATTCCATCCTTCCCTTCTCAGACGAACACAGGGAGGATGTTATCAGGATATATGAGCTGAACAACGAGGAGAGATGTTGCTCCGTCGTCAGAAAGCCCGATTCGTGGATGTGGTTTACCAAGGGGACGAGGTTCGGCGTGAAGGCCGACCCGATGGTGCTGCTCGACGGATCGGGACGTCTATGCGGCTACATCTCCTTCGATGACACGGAGGATTACACCGCTGTGGCTGAGGTGGGATATTCCAATCCGGGCGTCTTCGAGAGCATAGCGGCGGCTATTCGGGATAGGGCGCGGGAACGAGGACATGAGGAGGCATGGCTCGCTATCCCGCCCGACCATCCCTTCTCCATCTTCCTGAGACGGTTCGGATGCAGAATCACATCGAGCTTCAACAGAAGCGGCGGAGGGATGATGAGGATCATCAACCTGGAGACCACCTTCCGTAAGCTCGTTCCGGAGTTCGAAAGGAGGATCAAAAGGTCAGGCATGAGAGGATGGGAGGAGGGTTTCCTCCTGCGAACCGACATCGGCTCGCTGAGGTTTCGTATATCAAAAGGGGCCGTGCATCTCGAGCCCCGGGAAAAAGTGAAGGATAAACTGGTTGAAATTCCACAGTCAAAGCTGATACAATTACTCGTCGGATATCGGACGATCGACGATCTGACCCTGGAGAAGGGCGTACACGTCACGCCCTCTCTGATCCCCGGATTGAGACTGCTCTTCCCGCTCATGAACCCTTATATCTGGTGGTCGGATAGGTTTTAACCCGTTGAACGCAGTAGCGTTCAACGTTTTAACGTCACGGACAACCGATGAGGTAATAAAGGAGGAAATGGAGAGATGAGCGAGGAGGTATTGAGACGACTGGAGGAGACCAAGGATGAGAGGATGAGGTGGTGGCGGCATGCCCGGTTCGGCATGTTCATCCACTGGGGCGTCTATGCCGTGCCCGCGGGTGTCTACAAAGGCGAACAGATACCCGGCATAGGCGAATGGATCATGCACAGAGCCAGGATACCCGTCGCCGAATACAAGGAGTTCGCCAAACAGTTCAACCCCGTCAAATACGACCCGGAGGAGTGGGTCCTGCTGGCGAAGTGGGCCGGCATGAGATACATCGTCATAACCTCGAAACATCATGACGGCTTCGCCCTCTTCGACTCCAAGGTGACGGACTGGGACGTGGTGGATGCGACGCCCTACGGAGAGGACCTGCTTAAGCCCCTCGTCGAGGCGGCCCGCAAGCACGATATGAGGATCGGATTCTACTACTCACAGGCTCAGGACTGGTGCCATCCCGGCGGCGCCGCGGCAGGCGGACATTGGGATGAGGCCCAGGACGGCGACATGGATGAGTATATCCGGAAGATCGCCGTGCCCCAGGTCCGTGAGATCCTCACCAATTACGGCACCATCGACATAATCTGGTGGGACACGCCTGTGGATATGACCAGAGAGCGGGCCGAGATGCTCCTTCCCCTGCTCGATCTCCAGCCGAACATCGTCGTGAACAACCGGCTCGGAGGGGGTATCGAGGGCGACTTCGGCACGCCCGAGCAGCACATCCCCGATGAAGGCATCCCAGGCAAGGACTGGGAGGTCTGCATGACCATGAACGACACGTGGGGCTATAAGAGCTACGATCACAACTGGAAGAGCACTGAGACGCTCATACACAACCTCGTGGACATCGCCTCCAAAGGCGGCAACTACCTGCTGAACGTCGGCCCGACCGCCGAGGGGCTTATCCCCGAGCCGTCGGTGATCAGATTGAGGGAGATCGGCAAGTGGATGAGCGTCAACAGCGTCTCGATCTACGGGACGACGGCCAGCCCGATCGGACGACCGCCATGGGGCAGATGTACCAAGAAGGTTACCGATAAAGGGACAAATCTCTACCTGCACGTCTTCGACTGGCCTTCCGACGGCAAGCTGATCGTGCCGAGGCTGAGAAGCGAGATCGATACCGCCTATCTCCTTGCGGACCCGAACAAGAACTCGCTCGACGCGAAGGCGGACGATGCCGGGGCGGTCGTGACCGTTCCCAAGGAGGCCCCGGACCCGATCGACTCGGTGGTCGTCCTCAAGATCAAGGGCGAGCTTGAGGT
>CAZHVH010000573.1:1334-2467 GCA_964535855.1 uncultured bacterium | reverse complement strand
GGAGGTAGACAAGGCAGAGATGGAAAGCGATTCTAGCAACCGGCGTGTAATACCCCCGGCGGAACGTCGGGGTTCAAAAAGGAGGTGGGATGGAGTGAAAATGATCCGTTGATTCATCCCCGCCCGATCCGTCCCGTCCTTTGGCCCTGTCCGTTCCTCGCCGGGGATCGACTGAAGCTCCAGGATACGACAAGAACATGAAAGGAGGCGTTGACGATGGTGGAGAGGAGATCTCTCGAACCGGAGGACCTTATGCCGCTTCTCGACTCCGGCGAGGTGGAGACGATCCGTTCTCTCCTGAGCGAGGCACACCCGAGCGAGATCGCCGACCTGATATCGCGGATTGAGGATGAGGATGAGAGGTTCAGGTTGTTTAACCTCCTCGACGAGGAGAAAGCGGTCTCAGCCTTCGAACAGCTGCCGGGCGAGATCCAGGAGGAGATCTTAGGGAAGCTGAACAGCATCAGGCAGGCGAAACTGCTGGATGAGATGTCGCCCGATGACAGGGCTGACCTGATGACTGAATTGCCCAGCGATGTGTTCGCCAAGCTCCTGTCGCTTCTGAAGAAGGAGGAGCGGAAGGACGTGGTCGAGCTGATACAGTTCAAGCCCGATACCGCAGGCGGGTTGATGACCACCGAGTACGCGGAGCTTAAAGAGACCATGACCGCTCAGCAGGCGATAGAGCACCTTAGGAGGATGGCCGATAAGAAGGAGACCGTCCGATACGCGTACGTCACCGATAGAAACGGCGTCCTGGTCGGGTATCTGCACATCGAGGATTTGGTCTTCGCGCCCCCAACGGCCAAGGTGGGAGAGCTGATGCGAACCGAGGTGATCAGCGTCGACGTCGATATGGATCAGGAGGAGGTCGCCCGTATCTGTAAGAAATACGACCTTGACGTCATACCTGTTGTGGACGGCACGGGACGGCTGCGGGGAATTATCACATACGACGACGTCATGGATGTGTTGAGCGAGGAGGCGGATGAGGATATCCAGAAGATAAGCGCCCTCGAGGCGATAGACATCAGCTATTTCCAAGCTTCAATCCCACTTCTGGTCAGGAAACGGGTGGTGTGGCTGGCGGTGCTGTTGCTGCTGGAGGCGATATCCGGAACGGTGCTCAAGGC
>CAZHVH010000573.1:0-1234 GCA_964535855.1 uncultured bacterium | reverse complement strand
AGGTTCGACCCCGCTGTCGTTTCCGGTCCGCTGGTGACGACCCTGGTCGATGTGGTGGGACTGGCCGTGTATTTCGAGATAGCTAAACTCCTGCTGCATATCAGCTAATAAGGGCGAGGCATTCTCCTTGTAAATGCCTCGCCCCTACTTGACTGTGGAGGAGGGCTGTGGTATATTTTCGCTTGAAATCCCTCAAGGAGGGCCGATGATGAGATATTCCTCCACCGATGAGAAGCTGCTTGAGTTCATGGCGGAGATCGAGGTGATAGATGCTCATGAGCATCTGCCGCCCGAAAGGGTCCGGGTGAGCTTCAAGGTGGACGTGATGACCCTGTTTTCACACTATACCAGGACGGATTTCATCTCCGCCGGCATGAGTCCACAGGATTATGAGAGGATGATAAACCCCGAAGAACCGCTCGAGGAGAGATGGAAGATCTTCAAGCCCTTCTTCAAATTTATCAGATATGGCTCATACGCACGGCCGGCGCTGATAGCGGTCAAGGAGTTCTACGGGTTCGACGATATAACCGATGACAACTACATGGCCATATCCGAAAGGATGATGGCTGAGAACACCCAGGGGATATATAAGCGGATCCTGTGGGATAAGTGTCATATCAGGGCGGTACTGACCCAGGCTGGAAGAACCGATTATGACCTGGATTACCTGATACCGCTCATGCCCATGGACACATACGCCTCAGTTCGATCCGCGGAGGAGGTCGAGAAGAGGGCCGAGAACCTGAAGGTGCAGGTGAAGGATCTGGATGATTATCTCCAGCTCGCACGAAAAGGGATCGAGAGATGGAAATCAGAGGGCGCCGTCGGATTGAAGACCAGAGCTCAGCCCAACGATCCCCCAGACAGAAAGGCCGCCGAGGAGGCGTTTAAAAAGATCCTGAACGGCGGGAAGGGAGCTAATCTGAAGGCGCTTTACGACTACCTCGTAAACGAGATCATGGAGATATGTGCTGACCTGGATATGGTCGTCGCAGTGCATGCCGGGATGTGGGGCGATTTCCGCGTGCTCGATCCGAAACATATGATCCCCGTCTTCCCGCGTCATCCCAGGACGAGGTTCGACCTGTATCATATGGGCATGCCCTGGGTGAGGGACACGGGCGTGATAGGCAAGAACAACCAGAACGTTTGGCTGAACCTGTGCTGGTGTCATATCATCTCGCCCGAAATGACCTGTTCGGCCCTGGATGAATGGATCGATCTGGTACCC
>CAZHVH010000572.1:0-2469 GCA_964535855.1 uncultured bacterium | reverse complement strand
TTGGATATATAAATACGCCGGTTAGAAAGGAGGGGAGGGGAAACCGCATTCCTCCTACGGCTAAAGCCGTGGGCTTCCTGCGGTGTTTCTCGTGAACATGAGACCTTTAGCCCCGCCTCAGATCCTGAGATATGAATCGCAGCTCTGGAAACAGGGATGTGATCTCGTGGCGGGGGTGGATGAGGCGGGGCGTGGCCCATTAGCAGGGCCGGTTGTCGCAGCAGCGGTTATCCTCCCCAAAAACCTCTATATCCCTGAAGTCTACGATTCTAAGAGCATTTCACCGACCAAACGTGAGATCCTCTTCGAGCGGATTTGTCAGGCAGCCATATCCATAGGCATAGGGGTCGTGGGTAACCATGAGATAGACGGGATAAACATATTGCAGGCCTCCCTTAAAGCGATGAAGATGGCTGTGGAGAAGCTTTCACCTCAACCCGATTTCGTTCTCGTCGACGGAACGCATCTCCCCGACTTGGAGATCGAATGCATGGCGATCAAAAAAGGGGATCGACTTTCGCTCTCCATAGCTTCCGCCTCCATTATCGCTAAAGTGACGCGGGATAGAATGATGGTTGAGTTCGATAGGATCTATCCTCAATACGGATTTGCGAAAAACAAGGGTTACCCGACCCCTCAACATTATGAAGCTCTCTCCGAATATGGACCGTGTCCGATACACAGAAGATCGTTCAGACTAAAAAGGAGATCGGCCTCCTAGGCGAGGAGATCGCCACCGATTTCCTCAGACAGAAGGGCTATAAAATCCTCGAAAGGAACGTCAGGATAGGTCGGGGCGAGATAGATCTCATAGCGCTTGACGGGAAGACGCTGGTTTTCGTGGAGGTTAAGACCCGAAAGGGACTTGGGTTCGGCTATCCGAGCGAGTCGATCACATACAGAAAACGAAGACAGCTTTCAAAGCTCGCCCTGCTTTACCTTCAAAGGCGGAGAATCTCCGACGTGAGCTGCAGGTTTGATATCATCTCTATTCTCCTCACCTCCCGGGGCGAGGCGAAGGTGGAACATATAGAGAATGCCTTCGAGCTTGATCCGAGGTATATGAGTTGATAAGACGAATTATCCTTCACCTTCTACTTTTTCCCTTTTGTCTTTTCCTTTCCATCTTCTGCTCCGCCTTGGAGCCGGAGATCTATCACTGGCGCGCTTTCAGTAAGCTGGACGGCCTTGCAGGCAATGACATACGGACGATCTTCCAGGATGATGAGGGCAGGATATGGGTCGGAACGTCGAGCGGCCTGAGTCTGTTTGACGGAATATGGCGTAGTTTCTCCTCTCGCTACGGCATGATGATCAGCAATGAGATCCACTCGATATGTGAGGGCCCTCAAGGAAAGCTTTGGATCGGAACCGATAAGGGTGTCGGCGTCTTTGACGGTAGATCCTGGCAGGACATCGTCTTCGGGGGCGATCCGTTGGGGAACTATGTCCTCTTCGCCGCGGCGGATCAAGATGGGGTGTGGATCGGGACCTATCGGGGAGCAAATCGCTTCGACGGCAGATCATGGAGACTGTGGAACCAAAAGGAGGGGTATCTCCATACCGGCGTCAGAAGCATGTTGAGGGATTCATCAGGGCGGCTCTGGTTCGGGATGGAGGCCTCGGCCCTTTACTCCGTCCTGATCAGCCGATTTGACGGGAGCAAATGGGTGAGATATACCGTCACGGATGGCCTACCGGAGGGACCGACGCTGAAACTGATCGAGGACGGAGAGGGGCGAATATGGATGGCCACTCCCATGGGAGTGGGGCTCTTCGATGGGGTGAGCTGGAGTAGGATAACCTTCCCCGATGAGGTGGTGGCTATGGATATCGATCCGGATGGGAAGATCTGGGTGCTCACCCGATCCAATCTGATGAGACACGAGGACGGGGGATGGATAGAGGTGTTACTGCCGGAGCAGGCGCGAAAGGTTCAATCCCTGCTCATCGACCGCTCAGGCGGCATATGGGTCGGAACGAGGGAAAACGGGTTGTTTTTCTGCGATAGAACGGTGAGAATTCACCTCATCCCCGATGTAAGGGCTATATCGAGTGACGGATCGGGCAGAATCTGGATCGGAACTGAAAGCGGAATCAGATCCCTTGAGGGAGAAAATGTGGTCTCCATCGGACAGGTCAGGTCGATCTGCCCGGAAGGGGATGGCGTCTGGGTTGCCTTCAAAGGAGGATTGGCAAGGATTGACGGGGAAGGGCGTATCATTGAGAGGATAGAGGGGCTGCCATATGAGGACGTGAGGGTCGTATACAGGGACTCGGCAGGTAGGATGTGGGTGGGGGTCGGTCTCTTCGTCTCCGGCCCAGGCGGTATAGCGAACAGGTTCTCCTCGTTGATTCTGATCTCCCAATCCGATAGAAAGGTCTATCCCCTCGATGCCACCCCCTCCTCGATTGTAGAGGATAAATCAGGAGGTATATGGGTGGGCACCTTAGGGGGAGGTCTCGCCA
>CAZHVH010000571.1:0-2469 GCA_964535855.1 uncultured bacterium | reverse complement strand
TGCGGTTCCCGAGGACGATGTTCGGGACGGACGGATCGGTGAAGGGGTTCAGGGGCAAACTTAAGATTGGCAAGCCGCATCCACGCTGTTTCGGAACCTTTCCTCGTATACTGGGAAGATATGTCCGCCAGGGCGGTGTGATAAGTCTGCCGGAGGCGATCAGGCGGATGACCTCCTTCCCCGCAAGGAAATTTGGTCTGAAGGAAAGGGGATTGATACAGCTGGGGTACTTTGCCGATATCGTGATATTCGATCCCGATCGTATCATCGACCGGGGAACGTATGAAAATCCACAGCAGAGGCCGGAGGGAATATATCATGTTCTAGTGAACGGGACGCCTGTGATCCTGAACGGCGCCCTTACAGGAGCGCTTCCGGGAAAGGTGCTGAGATCCAGAGTATAAGGTATGGTCATTTGTAGTCATTAAGTCATCGTGCTTCGCTGTCATTCAGAGTGACGCTAGGACAATGTCCAGCGTTCAAAGTCTCAGAAACGGCGTTCCCGGTGAGCTGCTCGAAGAACGATTTTCTGAGGCGGCATGTTCGGACGGGCCACGAAGGTGCCTGCTCCAGATGGCGGGACTTTCCCGACCTGGACCGAGATCTGATATCTGTCTCCGACGATGAGTCCGTGGATGATGAACCTACCGGATCCATCCGTCACACCTGCCGTCGAACCCAATCCGCTGCATCCTCGGAATCTTGTCAGCCATATAGTCGCCCCTGATACGGGTTTTCCGTTCGCATCCAGCACCTCTCCGGAAACGGAGGTGGTCTCATACCTTTTGGCGGTTATTCTCACCTCTATTACCCTCTTCTTCGTTCCCCCTCCAGGGATCACATCGGCGGATCCCCTCAGCTTCTGATCCCTTTGGATCGCCTCCAAACTCAGCTCTCGGTCCGGGTCGATCCCCCTGATGGTGAACCTGCCCCTCTCATCCGACTTCGCCCATATCCAGGGGCGAATCGGAGGAGCCTCCCTTATCTCGGCCCCTGAAACCGGCTTCCCATCGGTTGTCACCACCACTCCTCTTATCTCCGCGCCTTTCCGAAGCCGGAAATCAACGCCGGAGACGATCTCTCCCTCCCTTACGTTGACGTATCTCGTCTGATCGCCGTGGATATATCCTTTAGGCGTGGTGTAGATGTAAACTTTAGCCCTGCCGGGCGCCGCCCTGAAGCGGTAATATCCGTTCTCGTCAGTCGTGGCATAATGCATGGCAGCCTGGGATTCAGGCCGAGCGGCGTCGTAGAAGCCGACATCGCAGTTGGGGATCGGCTCGCCGGTATCGTAATCCATCACCCTGCCGGTTATGAACCCGCCCTTGACGAGCTTCAGATCAACCTTCCTGACGGTTTTGCCCTCCTTAACCTTGACTTTCTCCCTCGCCACAGCGGTCCAATCGGGTAGATCCTCGATGAACACGTTGTAAAGGCCGGAGGGCAGATTGGTGATGGCATATCTTCCCCTACTATCGGTTTTCGTCTCTCCCCATCCACTGTTTGAGAAGATCCCTTGGGCATAGACGATCACGCCTGGAGCGGGTTTCCCCGTATCGGCATATGTGACCCGTCCTTCGATCCTGCCTTCCCTCTGCAATGTGATGGGGATACCTTCGGTGCCCGCTTGGACGTCGAACAGGAATTTCCCCGCATATCCCCGTCCGATCACATCCAACCGATCGATCCTTGATCCCTTCGGCAGACCGGTCAGGGTGAACCTCCCTTTCCCGTCCGTTCTGACTGTAAAACCCGGTATAGGCCCGCCGATCGGCTTGAGGTTCGGTGCTGAAAGTCGATAGATCCTGACCGTCGCTCCCTGAACGGGATCACCCAATTTGTCAGTGACCGTTCCTGAAACCCTAGCAGGCTCGAATAGCTCGATCGTGATCTCCTTGAGTTCCCCATCGATCGATATCCTCTTCCATCCCATCGAGTGGAGCGGATGGCGAGCCAGAAGGGTTATCTCACCCTGTTTCCCTTTTAGGGTGGGAATCTCGAATCTGAACGATCCGTCTCTCCCGCTCTTGCAGATCAGCTTGGCCGCTTTCGCCTTCTCGCCGATCAGGTAGATCTCGGCGTTTCGGACCGGATCACCATCTTTCAAGACCCTGCCGGTGATGGTTATACTCTGAGGACTTCCGGCGGTCAGCGTTATATTGGAACCGCCATGACCTCGAATATCCCGCGCGCTCGATCTCTGTGAACCGGGCGCAGGAGATGTCACCATAACCGGGATTCGGATCTCCCTGATAAGCACGCGGACGGGAGAGCTATTCCGGATCGGAGAGATCGAGGTATCGGTTTCCTTCGGCGGATTAGGGATGAAACTCACTCGAATCCCCTTCTCCCCGGTCAGTTCGTGCTTGAAGGGTCCCATATCGATCTGAGGTGCGAAGTTCCAGAAAAGCCCCAATCCGATGGTTAATACAACGGCCATCGTTGCCAGAGCCGGTGGGATGATTCTAT
>CAZHVH010000570.1:0-2478 GCA_964535855.1 uncultured bacterium | reverse complement strand
GATATGCTCATCATCTGGACGAAGTTCGATGGAGTCGGCAGGGAGAGGAACGGGTTCTACCATGTCGAACTGGGGGTGGGTCCGAGGGCCAGCAGCGTTACCTACGACAGGGCCTATAGCGCCATCTCAAACATAAAGCCCGGTGAGGTGAACTGGAGCTCGATCTTCGAAGGGACAAAATGGTTTCACACCACGGGGATCACCCCTGCCCTCTCCGAATCGGCCGCCCAGACGGTCATCGAGGCCCTAAAGATAGCGAACCGGATGGGCGTCAAAACCAGCTATGATCTGAATTACCGATCCAAGCTATGGTCGCCCGAGGAGGCTCAGAAGGCGACGAGAGAGATCATGCCGTATATCAACGTGCTGTTTGGAAATGAGGAGGATTTCGAAAAATGTCTGGGATTGAAAGCCGAAGGGACGACTGAAAGCTATGATGCCCTCGATCCGGAAAGCTACAAGGAGATCGCCCGAAGGGTGATGGAGATGTATCCCAATATCGAATTGGTGGGCACGACGCTGAGGGTTGCAAAGACGGGCTTGCTAAACGACTGGCGCACGCTGCTTTATGATGGAAGGAACTTCTACCTCTCACGGGTTTACGAGGATCTGGAGATAGTCGATCGGGTGGGTGGAGGCGATAGCTTCGCCGCCGGGGTGATCTATTGCACCTTGACGGGGAGACCTCACGCCGAGACGGTCGAATTCGCCGCAGCGTACTCCGCACTGGCACATACGTTCCCGGGCGATTTCAACTGGGCCAACATAGATGAGATCGAAAGGGCGATGAAAGGAGCTACGGCGAGGATAAGCAGATGAAGGATAGTCGGGAGGGTGATTTATATGAAAACGGTGCTTTTTATCGAGGATGACGAAAGCATCTGTAAGCTCTATGAGGCCGAACTGTCGGATAAATACAGGGTGATAGTGATCAGGGATGGCAATAAGGCTATGGAGACGCTGGAGAGGGAGTCCCCTGATCTGGTCGTGTTGGATATAATGTTGCCCGGGGTGGACGGCGTGACGCTGCTGGAGAGGATAAAGAGGTGGAACAAGGATTTGCCGGTGATAGTTTCCACGGCATATGGGGCTTATAGGGACAGCACCACGGTATGGAGCGCGGATGAGCGTATAATAAAATCAAGCGATCTGACGGAGTTAAAGCAGAAGATCGCTCAATACCTGGATTGAGGATGTGGTGAGATGCCCAACAGATTTGCCATCATAGGGCTCGGAAGGTTAGGCTCGCATCTGGCGCGATATCTCTCCGAGCGGGGCGCTGAGGTCATAGCGATCGATAAGGAGATGCGCGTCGTCGAGGCGATCAAGGATCAGGTCGATTTCGCCGTGAGACTTGACAGCGTGGACGAGGAGGCGCTCCGTGCCCAGGGAATAGATAAGGTGGATGTGGCGATCGTGGCTATAGGCGAGGATTTCGAGTCGAACATCCTCACCGTCGCCTTGCTCAAGAAGATCGGCGTCAAGGAGGTTATCGCCAGGGCCTCCTCGGAGATACAGAGACAGATACTCAAACTGATCGGGGCCGATAAAGTCATCTTCCCCGAGGCCGATACCGCCGAGAGGCTCGCACAGAGCTTGATCTCACCCAGCATACTCGACTATATTCCCCTGACAGACGGCAGATCCATCGCTCAGATCAACGCACCTAAGCCCTTTCACGGCAAAACCATAGCGGAGCTCAAGATCCGAACCAAGTACGGTGTAAACATCATAGCGATCAAGCGATCAGGCCCCGAGGAGATCACGGAGATGCCGACGCCGGATTATGTGATCAAGGAAGGAGATATCCTGGTCGTCGTCGGCGCAAACGAGGACATAGATCGGCTTTCAAAGGTCTGAAGGAAAGGGGGATAGATTGGCTTTTAAGGTCGGCATCATAGGTCTGCATCACCTTCATTCAGAGGGCTACATCAAGCTTCTGGAAAACCTGTCCGATGCCGATGTGACGGCGATCGCCGATGAGGACGAATCGCTGCTTCGGCGGGTGGGAGATAAATACGGAATTCCGGAGCTTCATCAGGACTGGCGGGATCTTATTCGAAACTCCGATGTGGATCTCGTCATCATCCTTCTTCCCCACGCTATGTGTCCCGATGCTGCTGTTAGGGCCTGTAAGGCCGGCAGACACGTCATAGTGGAAAAGCCGATGTCCAACCGCAGTGAAGGGATACTCCGCATGATATCCGCCGCCCGAAATTCGGGGGTTAAGTTGACAACGCCATATCTGTGGCGATACTGCGCCGCTGCCATGAGGATAAAGGAGATGATCGATGAAGGACGGATCGGTCGGATCGTCGCGTTTGAGGGGAGAAACATCGCCGGCCCGCCCCAAAGATATCTGGATGGCGGGGCCGAATGGATGGTTCAGAAGGAGATAAGCGGAGGGGGACCGCTCCACAATCTAGGCGTCCACTGGATAGATCTTTTCAGATGGATTTCCGGCCAGGAGGTCAGATC
>CAZHVH010000569.1:0-2483 GCA_964535855.1 uncultured bacterium | reverse complement strand
TTTCACGAGGGCCAGTTCGGGTGCTTCGAAATCCTCAGGGCGTGATCCCTCTTCCTCCGTCTTATCCCTTTGGAAATCCGAGGATGGTTCACGCGCTGCCGTCTGATGCGTAGATCGGCCCTGTTCTCGTCTCCTTGTGACCTGAGCTTGCTCGGTGCCTATGAGATACTCTCGCCCTGATACTCGACCCTGTCCTGAATCGCGGAGCAGGGCCTTCAGACGAAATAGAAATCGACGGAGCGCCTTCATGGTGATATCACCCCGGCAACTGGGGCACGGGATGAGGTTGAGTTAAGAGTATCCATCGTCCAAACCCTCCCTCCGTGCCGTAATCGAAAACGCCGCCGCGATCGTAGTCGCTCGTGCGCTTTGTCATCATCAGCACATTGTCCAGCCCTGAAGGATCCAAAACACAGGCCCTACAAAGCCGCTCGATATGCTCAGGGATCAGGAACAGTCTCACGCCGTAGGCTGTATCGGTGACCCGGTAGAGGAAGTCCACAGCCCAGAGGAACGAAGGCGCGGGACAGAAATGGCGACGGCGGAAGATATCGACTTTCCCCTCCTTAATCACCACGGGTGGGTCCAACGCTCGCAACCAGTTGAACACCCCATGCACACTTCTATAGCTGAAAGCAACCTGCTCCGTGGGCATATCAAACGTCTGAGCTGCCTCCTCTACGACCATCCCGACCAGATGTGACTTTACCTCGCCATCCAGCGTACGTTCCTCGCTCATCCACAACGCATCCACCACCTTGGCATATGCCCATGAGAAACGCTTTGCTTTGTCAAAGATATTAGCGGTGTAAAGCAAATGGTGCATAGCTTCAGAGAACAGATTGGGAAACCGCTGGGCAGATTGATGAAACTGCATACCTAAATCAGTCAACAACAAGCGAGTAGTATCGAGTAGCCCTATTTGACGGACAAAAGGCAAGATACGCTTAGGAAGAGAATCCTCTTTGATGCCTATTTCCATCGCGGTTTCCCTTATTGATTTATTGGCCGCGACACTAGCGAGTATCTTTGCCAGAACGATCGGTGTAACGTTGTGTTGAATGTGTAATGGAATCTTCGCCATAGTATTCTTAACCTCCTACTGAGTTTCCTGCCCGCAACTGCGTCAGATATTCCATGATGATGACTAAGTTATGCATAATACGATGTAAGCGCGAATAGCGTAGCTTATGCACATCCTTGCAAAAAGCACAAATATGACCGCTTTTTGCAAATTGCTCCCTCAATTGATGAATGGTGGAATTCATACGGGCTGTTAGGCAAATTCGCAAGCTCCGATCATTCGTAAATACATATCCAAATCCTCCCGCTTTCCACCATCCCGCGCTATCGAAACTGGTCGGCATGATGTCAGTATCGGCGAGACGGATCAGGTGACTGGGGCTGCCGATGCCGAAGATATGTAACCTAAGATTGTCCTCGCGAATTAGCCTCTGAAGCAGGGAGAGAAGGGACAGGCTTTTGCGAGAGATCAGGTTAACTGTTCCGCTTGGACCTGATGTCCCGAAGCTGCCGAAGCCAAGATAACGTACGCCCATCTCCGAATATGCCTCAACGCAACGGCGTATCTGTTCCCCATTTCGTCCGTGCACGACGCCGATGGCTTTCTCCGCGAATCCATCTCCCATTTCCCGAAGGAACAGCCGGGCGAACTCGATCGTCTCACGCACCTTGAACTCCACCTCCCGATCCGTATCGGTTGAAAGCGGCACATGGTCGGGAAGCACATACCAATCCGCCCAATCGTTCTCTCGGTAGAACCGCAACAGACGGTCGAATAGCTCCTCATAGGTTGCCCTGCCCATCTGCACCTGATAGCCACCGCTGTCGAACATCACCTCGCTGCCGCGTTCATCCTTCAACTGACGGATAAGACGAACGGTCGATGAAGATGAAAACAGGGGTGTGAAGATGACATGGGCGAAGGGATCCCTGGGATCGCCGCTCTCATCCCAGAGACGGATAATATCTTGAACAGCTTTAGCATTGTTGGTTAGCGTGATGAAGAAAATAGGGCTATCCACAGCATCTTCAAGCGAGATCTTCCTCTCCCACACTGCCAGCGGCCGTCGCTTGCCCTTCTCCACCCGGACGCGCACAAAGCCAAGGCGAGAGTAAAAGCCGTTGGCTGGTAGATCCACAGGACACTTGAGTCGGAGCATGGTACAACCACACTGACGAGCCTCATCGACGACCGCTTCGATAAGAGAGCGGCCGATACCTCTGCCCTGCCACTCGGGGATAATGGCGATCTCATAGATGGTGACATGGCCGTCACGACAGGGGCGAAAATGGATGAATCCAATAATATCCCCTGCTGCCTTTGCCACCAGCAATCTATCCTCACGCGCTGCCTGTTCCAATGCAGCGTGTCGGATGAAACCTAATTCTTTTCGGTGTTTATCTGCCAGCGCCTTGACCGCCTTCACATCTGCGATCTGAGCCCTCATCACGGATATACC
>CAZHVH010000568.1:0-2492 GCA_964535855.1 uncultured bacterium | reverse complement strand
GATCACCACCACATCGGGATGCATCTTCCGACGGCTCAGCTCATTTGAAAGGTTTCCAGGAAATTGGTGTAGGTGCGGCCCTGAACGAACCTCTCTTCCTCCATGACCCTCCTGTGGAACGGTATGGTCGTCTTGATCCCCTCGATCGAGATCTCATCGAGCGCCCTTTTCATGCGTGCTATCGCCTCGTTTCTGTCCCGGCCGTGAGCGATCAGCTTTGCGATGAGGGAATCGTAGTAGGAGGGTATCTCGTATCCCACATAGATATGTGTATCAAGCCTGATCCCCGGCCCTCCGGGAGGGTGGAACCCCGTTATCCTTCCGGGGAAGGGGGTGAAATCCGCGTACGGGTCCTCGGCGTTTATCCTGCACTCGATCGCGTGGCCTTTGAGCTCCACCTCCTCCTGTCCTATTGAGAGTCTCTCGCCCATCGCCACCCTTATCTGCTCCTTGACGATATCCAAGCCTGTTATCATCTCGGTGACGGGATGTTCCACCTGAATTCGTGTGTTCATCTCTATGAAGTACAGGTTCCCCTCCTCATCCATCAGGAACTCGAGCGTTCCGGCGTTCACATATCCTATCTTCTTAACCGCCTTGGCGACGGCTTTGAACATCTCCTTTCTCCTCTGGCGATCCAGGGCGACTGAGGGCGCCTCTTCGATGAGCTTCTGGTGTTTGCGTTGGACGGAGCACTCGCGCTCTCCTAGGACCACCACGTTGCCGAATCTATCTGCTATGACCTGGAACTCGATATGTCTGGCGTTTTCGATCCATTTCTCGATATAGAGTCCCGAATTCCCGAAGGAGGCGTTGGCCTCCGATTGAGCGGTTTTGAATGCGTTAACCAGGCTGATGTCGTTGTGGGCCACCCTGATCCCCTTGCCGCCGCCGCCTGAGACGGCCTTTAATGCCACGGGATATCCGATCTCGCGGGCGATCTTCACCGCCTCCTCCTCGTTCCTGACGGTGCTTCTCCGGCGGAACCTTCCCCTTTGACTGCCAGGCACCGGCTTCAGGCCGGCCTTTGCCATCTCCTCCCTAGCCCTGACCTTATCGCCCATCAGCGCTATAACCTGGGAGGGCGGACCGATAAATTTGATCCTACACTCCTCGCACACCTCGGCGAAGGATGGGTTTTCGGAAAGAAAGCCGTAGCCGGGATGTATGGCATCGGCATCGGTTATCTCCGCTGCGGCGATGATGTTGGGGATGTTCAGATAGCTCTCGGAGGCCGGTGGAGGGCCGATACAGACCGACTCATCGGCATATCTGACGTGCAGCGAGTCCCTGTCGGCAGTGGAGTAAACCGCCACGGTCTTAATCCCTAACTCCCTGCACGCCCTGATGATCCTGACCGCTATCTCGCCTCGATTGGCTATCAAAACCTTATCCATATCATCTTCTCTTGACTTTAAAGAGTCTCTGTCCGTATTCAACTCTTTGCCCGTTTTCGGCTAATATCTCGACTATCTGGCAGTCGAAATCCGATTTTATCTCGTTCATCACCTTCATCGCCTCGATGATGCAGAGCGTATCGCCCTCGTAATCCTCCGATTTACCTCTCACCTCATCGCCCACCTCGACGAAGGGATCGGCCCCGGGCGCGGGAGCTCTGTAGAAGGTTCCGGGCATCGGCGCCGTGATGAATTCATATCCCTCCTCCGCCGGAGCCTCCTCGGCCGTTATGGCGGGATGACTCTCTACGGCCGGAGCCTCCTTTCTCGCCTGAAGGAGAGCGCTCTGGAGAAGGGCTGAGATATCCGGAGTTCGTTTGACGCTTACCTTAATGCCCTCCCCCTCATAGCTCAGCTCGCTGAGATCGTAATCCCTCATCATGCGGGAGAGGGCTTCGACGATTTGTCGCAGCTCGTCGAGGTCCACATCGCTGCCTTTTCTAGCCATAGTCCCCTCACCTGCCGACGCGCTCGACGTATTCGCCGGTGCGCGTATCGATCTTCAGGACCTCCCCCTCTTCGATGAAGAGGGGAACCCTGATGACCAATCCGGTTTCAAGTTTAGCGGTCTTGGAGCCTCCGCTGACGGTATCGCCCCTTATGCCCGGCTCGGTCTCCACCACCTGGAGCTCGACGAAGGTGGGCGGGCGAACGAGGACGGGTCTATCGCCGTCGAACAGTATCTTGGCGTTGGAGCCCTCTTTGACGAACCTCATCACATCGCTCACCTGGGCCTCGGTCAGCTCATACTGTTCGAAGGACTCGGTGTCCATGAAGTAGTATCTGCTGCCGTCCGAATACAGATACTGTGCCTCTTTCTCCTCGAGCCTAACCTCCTCGACCCTCTCGCCCGATCTGAAGGAGCGTTCGAAAACTGAGCCGTCCGAAACCCTTTTGAGCTTCGTCCTGACAAAGGCTCCTCCCCTGCCTATCTTTACGTGCTGAAACTCCACGATGGTGTAGAGCTCTCCATCATCGAGCCTGATCACCATACCGTTTCTGAAATCAGCCGTCGTAGCCATCGGACTCACCTCC
>CAZHVH010000567.1:0-2507 GCA_964535855.1 uncultured bacterium | reverse complement strand
TATCGCCGACCGTGGGGAGAATCGGAAGGAGCTCATGGAAGTGAAAGACAGGAGGAGTTACGGACGGAAGCCCTGCTTTACCTGACATATCCCCAACGCCCGAAGGATGCACCACCAAGAAGGATTCTGCCCTTTCCATCTTGATATCACCGAAAAAGAGATCCACAACCGCTTTCACATCGGGTTCCCTCAGAATTTCTCCAAGTAGGTTCACCTCGCATTTCGACATTGCTTGCTCCTGAGGGGTAAGATCATCCTTCGCCAGCTCGAAGGCTCTCCTTGCAAATTCAAGCGCCCGATCGAACTCGTCGTATCGTTTGAAGAGTAGAAACCTATGAGCTAGGTCGTGCAGATTCGCCCATTCGCTCCATGTATCGCCTATCTCCTTTGAAAGCTCTATGGACTTAAGCCTGTAATTCAGCCATCTCTCCCTCTCCTCCGATTCCTGATAGAACCATCCGAGGATCCTGTATCCCTCCTCCTCAAAGTGTTTATCCCCGATCTCCCTGGCCAACCTAATGGCCTGCTCGCAGATCTGGGTGGCCCTTTCGACCTCTCCGAGCTCGAAGTGGCAGCACGAGATGTCAAAAAGAGCTCGCGTCAATCCAGCCTTATCCCCCGTCTCTTCGGCCCGCTTAGCCTTTCTTAAGAGGAAATCCAGCATCCTCTGAAAGCCGGGTTTGAAGGCGCAGGTCGCGCTCGCAAGCTCATACCCCTCCCTGTCGGCAGAGGCTATCATACAGACCTCCCTGCAGACCCCCTCATGCCCGATATTCCACTCATATACCCATCTATTTCCGACGGCTAACGGCAGGTAATCCTCGCCTTCCTCCGAAATCGAGAACTCCACAAGCTCGATCTCCCTTGTCATACGGCGTAAATTAGTGAATTTGGCCTTCACAAGGCCGACTCCCGGTGCAAACCAGAGAAAGCCAGTTCTTGTCAGAGTTCCGACCACCCATCTTTCCATCCTCGTTTTCGCCTCATGTGCTTCTAGAAGCGCCGACCTTACCGTCACCTTCATTTTCAGGCAATTCTCGAATCTCCCAGCGGTTGTCGCCACTGAATCAGAGAGCGTCTCGATCTCCCTTTCACCGATGAAATCCCAACCACTCCGCTGGAATTCACCTGACCAGCTCTCACCGGGTTGAATGGGGAATCTGAAAAACACCTCCGGACCGAGGGCAAATATGTAGATGGAATGGAAGATCGGAAGGAGGTCGTGGTTGTAGTAGAAGCCGAAACGGCCTCCGGGGCAATACCTCAGGATGATCTCAGATGGCGTTCTATCCAATCTGAAGCGATTCAGATAGATGGATGTAACATCCCTACCTTCCATCAATTTCAAGGCTTCATCTAAAGCCTTTGCAAGCGTCCTGCAGTTTTGGGAGGCATACTCCCTATTCGCCCATCTCGCGGCTCCGATGAAATCACGCTGTGATAGGAGGATTGTTGTTATCCTATCGAACATCCGGACCTGGGCCTCCTCGTCGTCTATCTCCTCGGCGATCCTCAGGGCTTGCTCGAAGTTCTTCCTCGCCTCATTCAAGTCCTGCATCCATGACCAGACCGATCGTCCCCTCCAAAGCAGGATATCCATTTTGAGCTTTCTCCTTCCTTCGGTCTCCTCAAGCTTCTCGAGAAGTTCAAGTGCTTCATCACAGGATCTTATGAGCTCATCATGTATTCCCTCCGATCTCGCTCTTTCCGCTTTCTCCACGATTTCCCGCAGTACTTTCTCCGTAAACTTGTCCTCATCCGGCTTTTGTCCTTTAAGGCTTCTCTCGACCATTCTCAGGACCTCCTCCTTAAGCATTTTCCTCGCCTTGTAAAGCCTTCCCCGAACGGTGCTGGGGGGGACCTCTAGGAACTTCGCTATCTCGGCGTAATCCAACCCGTCCGAGTAAAACAGAGTCAGAGCGACACGGTAGATCTCAGGAAGCCTGTCCAGCGCTTTAATCAGAGCTCTTTGGAGTTCCTCTCCCCTTTCAGTTCCTCTGAGATCAGCCTGAAGCCGTTCGGAAAACTCGTTTAGCGAGGAGAGCTCCCTCTTCTTTCTCTCGATCCATCTGCTGCAGAGGTTGATTGCTATCCTTCTGAGCCACCCTGGGAATCTACTGTGATCTTTAAGCTGACTCAACTTCTGGAAAGCGACGATGAAGGCCTCCTGAGCGAGGTCCTCGGCGTCGTCGGGGTTCTTGACCATGTGGTAGCAGATCCCAAATACGACGCCGTAGTATCTTCTCACAAGCTCGCCATAAGCCTCGGTGTTTCCATCCAAAACCTCTGCGATTACCTCAACATCTCTCATTTGACACGCTCAAACTGGTCTCTATCGCCTCTATAATTATTGATGCAAAATCTTGGGAAAAATCAACACGAGATTCGAGGGGGAACATCGGAAAACGTTCCTTGACACTGAAGGGAGTGAGTTAGTATAATTCTAATTGAATTTGCCCCCGTGGTGGAATTGGTATACACGGCAGGTTGAGGGCCTGTGCCCGTAA
>CAZHVH010000566.1:0-2514 GCA_964535855.1 uncultured bacterium | reverse complement strand
GTTCCGCCCGACGTTCAGGATGAGCTCTCCATGTTGTTCCTGGTTAGGGCCAAGGCGGTTGAGCCGGGCAAGCTCTATACCTTCCCCCTCCTTCTGAGAAAGGGAGTTCAGACGATCACCGTGAGAGTGACAGGTGTCGAGACCGTGAAAACCGTCCTGGGCAAGGTACGTACCATCGTCCTGAGCTCCTCAAGCGGACATAAACTCTGGCTTACGGACGATGAGCGTAGAATTCCCGTCAGGATAGAGGCTCGCACCAAACTGGGGAGGATCGTGGGGGTCCTGGAAAAGGTGAACTGATTATGAATCAGACACAGGCTCAGAGGCGATTTGGGACCTTCAGCGGGGTTTTCACCCCGTCCATCCTGACCATATTCGGGGTGATAATGTTTCTCAGAACCGGCTTCCTCGTCGGCAACGCCGGAGTTATAAACGGAGCGATCATCATCCTCATCTCAGAGGTCATAGTCTTCCTCACGGCGCTCTCCATATCGGCCATAGCCACGAACGTCGAGGTCAAGGTTGGAGGCGCCTATTTTCTCATCTCCAGGAGTTTAGGCGTCGAGTTCGGCGGCGCCATAGGGCTGGTGCTCTTCCTCTCCCAGGCGGTTTCAGTCGCCTTTTACATCGTCGGGTTCACGGAGGCTTTCATGGCGGCCTTCCCGAATCTGTCTCTCGGCTCAAAAGCTATCTCCACCATCGTCTGCACCGTCCTCTTCATAACTACATATATCGGCGCGGGATGGGCGATAAAGATGCAGTTCCTGATCCTCTCCGCCCTCGGCATCTCCATACTCTCCTTCATAATAGGCGCCGTATCCGGATTCGATATGGATCTCCTCCGGGCCAACATCCCGCCCGGTTACATCGAAGGTTATTCCTTCTGGAAGACCTTCGCCATATTCTTCCCCGCCGTCACAGGAATCCTAGCGGGTGTGAACATGTCGGGAGATCTGAAGGACCCTCAGAGGAACATCCCCCGGGGCACGTTATATGCGATCTCCATCTCGACGGTCGTTTACGTCCTGGTCGCCTTCTTGCTCGCCGGAAACTTCCGGAGGGAAATCCTGGTGACCGACTCCACCGTCATGCGTCTCAGATCGGTGATCCCATTTTCGCTTAACCTCGGTGTCTTCGCCGCCACCCTTTCCTCCGCTTTGGGTAGTTTCGTCGCCGCTCCAAGGGTGCTCCAGGCGTTGGCGGGAGATGAGATTTTCAGACATCTCAGGGTTTTCGCCAAGGGCGGAGGGAGGACAAACGAGCCACGAAGAGGTGTTCTCCTCACCCTGCTGATCACCGAGGCCGGGATACTGATGGGAGATCTCAATTTCATAGCTCCCATCATAACGATGTTCTTCATGATCACATACGGCACGTTGAATTTCGCCACGCTTTACGAGACGATAGCCGGGAACCCCAGCTTCAGGCCGAGGTTCCGCTATTTCCATTGGTCGACCGCCCTTCTGGGCGCTCTGGGATGTCTGGGGATAATGATGCTCATAGACATGCCGTACGCCATACTGAGCCTCCTGTTGCTCTTCATCATCTATAAATACGTCGAGAGGCGGGCGATAGTCACCACGTGGGGCGACGCTACGGCCGGATTTCTCTTCTGGAGGACACGCCAGAACCTGCTTAAGATGGACAGGGAGATATGGCACCCAAAGAACTGGAGGCCGTCGATCCTGGTGATGACCGGGAACCCTCATCAGAGGTTCAAGCTCGTCCAGTTCGCCAGATGGCTGGAGGCCGGTAAAGGGATCATCATACTGGGTAACGTGCTTCAGGGCGATCTGAAGGAGATGATAGTCCAGAAGAGAACGCAGGAGGAGGTGCTGAGGAGGTTCATCGAGGAGCACAACCTCGAGGCCTTCCACGAGGTGATAGTCGCAGGGGATTTCGAAAGCGGCGTCGTGTCCCTGATACAGTCCGCAGGGGTGGGCAGATTGAAGCCGAACACCGTCATCTTCGGCTTCAGCTACGACCCCGAAAGATATGAGATCTTCGGGAGGGTGCTGCGTAACACGGTCCTTTTGGGCAAAAACGTCGTGGTCGTGAAACCCGACCTGAAAGGGAGAAAGGGGAAGAGGATCATAGATGTGTGGTGGAGGGGCAAGGAGAACGGCGCCCTGATGATGCTCCTCGCCCATCTCATCAGGCTCAATCCGGAATGGAGGGATTGCAGGAAACGGATACTGCGTCTTGTGCCGGAGGAGGGGGAGAGGGAGGAGGCGTTTGAGGAACTACGGGATCTCATCTATAGGGCGAGGGTTGAGGCGGAGCCACAGGTGATCGTATCGGAGGAGCCTTTTCCACAGGTGATGCGTCGAACATCGGCCAACTCCTCTCTGATATTCTTGGGATTGAGCGTGCCGGAGGAGGGAGAGGAGGTCAAGTTTATGAGGGATATCTCCTCAGCGCTTGAGGGGACACCGACCGTATTACTGGTTAAGAGCGTTTTGGGCGAGGATGTGATACTGAGTTAAGAGGCCTCTTCATCCAATAGTTTCCCCA
>CAZHVH010000565.1:0-2533 GCA_964535855.1 uncultured bacterium | reverse complement strand
TTGGCGCTGGATCATCGCACACGAGATAGGTCATCAATACTGGGGTGAATACGTGATGGAGAAGGACTCCCCAGGATGGCTGTGGATAGCCCTTGGGATCTACGCCGACAGGGAGTATGTCAGATCGAGGAATCTGAGCCTGGAGAAGCATAAGGGGTTGATCTCTAACTACATAAAAGCCGTTCGGGAAGGGCTCGATACGACCGTAGCTTAGGTTCAAGAGGGGTTCCAACAGAAATCTGATCGTCACCGCGTTCGGTAACCCGCTCCTCTTCTTAGGGAAGGGCAGGTATGAGCTTAAGGGCGGATGGGAGATTGAGGAGAAGAGGGTTGAGGAGAACTCCTTGCTTTATCGATTCCGTCACGAAGAGGGGTATATGGTCACGATAAAATCGAGCTGGAGCGATAACGGGGTGACTTTGACGTATGAGTTCGACCTGCCTGAGGAGATCAGGATCGATAACAACATCGACCTACGTGGAGGTGGAAAAGCTTTCTGGGCAGCGCCGACGGACGAGGGGGTGAAAACGGGCGAGCTGGTGTTAAAGGGATCTAGGAGGGGATACTTACCGGGGACCGTGATGGGCGAGAGGTATTTCAAACCCTCGGAGAACTGGCTGGCTTTTTGGAACGAGGATTTCGACGAGGTCTACGGCTTCACCTTCGAAGGGGAGTATCGCTTCTCCATCGAATCGGGAGCCGTCCTGGATCTGGAGATGAAAATCCCGAGGGGAAAATCCTCCATAACTTTTCACGTCGTCAAGGGTAAACCCTCAAGGCCATATGATCCGATGCGCTCACGTGCTCTCAGGGGGAAGGCAAAGGGTGGGCCGAGAGGACGCCGCTCACTGTGAGCACTTGCACTATCACATCTTCGGCTTTAGAAGCTGCAATGTTGGAACCGCATATTACGATACCGAGCGTGCGGAGTGCAACTATGGGTCAGCATTAGGATATGAACCATCCCAAATCGTCCCTCATCGTCGGTGAACACGTCATCCGGAGCGGTGTAAGGCAGATTGATGTAACGCCCTCTCACCCATGATCTCCCATCGGATCTGTACGATCGGAGGGCAACCTTGGCGTTAGAGACCGGAGCGCCTTCTGAATCGAAGACACGTCCGGCGATCCTTCCCCCCGGCTCAAGCCGGATCGGGAGGATACCTCCATCGGGAATCTCGTCCGGAACCTTAACGATCAGAGAGTCCACGTCAAACTTCCTGTAACTCTCGGCGATCACCTCAAACCGTGGTCGCATCTGCCAGCGGCGACTCGAGGATGTGAGTGTGACGAGATCTCTTTCAAATACCGTTTAAACAGGTTGAAAACGATGGGGATGTTCCTGTGTATTTCCTCGTCGTCCATCGTCTCGTATTCATGTGCCAGGAGGTTGCGCAGGCGAGCCATAGGGGCTAGAGATGATGCGAAATCGGGAGGGATAACGCCGATCTCCCCCAATTCCAGGAAGGAACTTCTGTAATCCCTGGGAGGTCTTCTCCCCTCCCCGGCGATTATCAAGCTGTTTATGTCTATGGCGCACTCTATGATCAACTCCATCAGCCGTTCTATCGCATGTCGGCGGATGTAGTCGGATTTATATTCATCCAGGGTTATGTCAAGCAGAGGCTCCAGCTCTGTGAGATATTTCCTCAGATCCGCCAATCTCGCCCTGATTCCGAACAGGTTAAGCATCGGTTTTCCCCTTTCTCAGGAAATCCTCGATATATCGCCTGTTCCACCTATCTATCCTTTTCATATCCTCATACCGTTTAGTCGCCAGCACTTGAAACTTCTGGAAGGCGAACGGTACCCCCTCATACAGGGGGATGCCGTGGGAGGCTATCTCGTATGACAGTGCCCCGTTAGCCCTGTTGAGGATGAGGAGGTCCACCCTGTCGGTTCCCAGAAGCTCGGCGAACGCCTCCCATATCGCCGTCTCCCTTTTTGGGTCGGGGTCGAAGGGGCAGTTTTCGATCCATATGCCGATATCATAATCGCTTTCACGGCTTTCCCACCCTTTAGCCCTCGACCCGAAGAGGACTACGAGGTTTATTTTGAAGCGCCGACATATATCGGCTAACCGCTCAATATCGATCCTCATCTCCTGACCTCTCCGATAATCCCGATATCCCTCACATGACGGCATTCATGAAACATAAATGCACTTCCACATGTTGTTGGGCGGCGATGCTCCCGTAGCTCCAGACCGATGTAACTTGGGCCACGCACATAACGCAGATCTACGCCGAGGTGTCGCAGCAGCTCCTCATCCTCTTGAAAGCCGAAATGCCGCTTCAATCGCTCGGTGACCTCAGGCACGGCCCAGTAGTCGATCGGCACGCGGTCCGGTTCGCGATGTTCAAGCGATATCATCACTCGCTCGCGCGGCCTCATGGGATTTCACCTCTTCGCCCTGCAAGGTTATCATCCCAAAGGTAACACACATGGACGGTATCTGTCAAGAACCTTGATCGTCGCTTTCAACCTTCCGGAGGAGCTTTTGAAAGAGGAGATCCTCGGCATAACAACTGGG
>CAZHVH010000564.1:0-2538 GCA_964535855.1 uncultured bacterium | reverse complement strand
TATGAGCGAAATCATGATGTGTAGGGGTCGTTGGACCATGAGTAGATCGCGATGGATAGTTATACCTATTTTGATCTTACTCGTCGCTCAGATCGTCCGATCTGAACACAAACCGAGGATAGCTATAATCAGAAGCAGGGATATCACTCCCTTCAACCGAGCGGTCGAGGGATTTAAGAGCGTCGTTAATGGTGAGATCCATGAATATGATATGAGCGGAGAGCTGAGGAACAGCGGATACATAAGAGAGATAATACAGGCGCGAGGATATGATCTCATATTCGCCGTGGGAACTCCAGCTGCCATAACTGCCTCTCAGATCGAGAGGATACCGAGCGTATACTGTATGGTGATCAATCCCGATAGATTTGGACTTCAGCATAAAAGGCATATGACTGGAGTGTCGGCGAGGTTGCCGGCACAGTTGACCTTGGCGAAATTCAAGGAGGTAATTCCAAATCTGAGGAGAATCGGCGTGATATATAACCCTGATAAAACCGGATATCTGGTCGATGAGGCAAAGACCGCTGCAGATAAACTTCATCTGAGATTGGTAGAGCGGCCGGTTGAAGCGAGGAGGGATATAGCGTCGAGCCTGAGGGAACTTTGGGGGAGAATAGATGCCCTATGGCTTCTTCCCGATCCCGTCCTCCTCTGGGAGGACACCTTCAGGTATATGGCCGCTGAGGCGACGGCCAGAGGAGTGCCTATCTTCGCTTTCTCCAGGTCGATGGTAAAATCAGGTGCATTTGCCGCTGTCCTTCCCGATTATCGGGGAATGGGGATACAGGCAGGATGGCTTGCCAGGAAGGTGCTACAGGGATATTCCTCCTCGAAGCTCAGACTCGTCCAGCCCATCTCCTGCCGAATGGCTCTTAACGTAAAAATCGCTAAACTCCTGGGCATAGATCTGCCGAAAAATATTATCGAGAACGCTGAGATCTTCCCGAAATCGGAAGGTGGGGGAGGATGAACATACTGAGAAGCGTCAGATCGAGATTGACAGCCATATACCTTTTCAGCGTTGCCATGATAGCCGTTCCGGGGGTGTATCTCATCTACAGTCGCTCGCTTAAGGTGATGGAGGGTGAATTAGGGAAATATGCCTTCAACACCGCAATATCCGCCGCCCGTAACGTCAAATATGGTGTGCTCCTGGGGGATAAGGAGAATCTGAGATCCGGGGTGATACAGGTGATGGGAAACCCGGACGTGGTTTACATACTCGTCTCCGACTCCAGAGGCAAGGTTTTGATCCAAAGATGTAGGGGTGGATGGGACTCATATCCCCTTCCGACGATAGAGACCACCCCCGATGATCTGAGCACGAGAAAGCAAGTTTTGCGGGATAAGACAGGGATGAAATTCGTTGATGTCTTCACGCCTGTGGTCGCGTCGAGAGCTCAAAATCCCGATCTTTACGCTCAACAGGCTCTTTACGGTTTCACCGAAAGGGGAAGACCATCCGGTGAGCCCCGGCTGGAGAAGATAGGAACTGTAAGGTTGGGTGTGACCTTTGCCAACGCCTATGCCAGGGTCAAAAAGACGCTTTTCAGCTCGATAGCGATCTTCCTCGTCATAACAGCGTTCGGATCGATCCTGAGTCTCTCTTTCCTGTCACGCTATCTGGCGAATCCACTACGTAAGATGGCGGAGATCGCTTATTGGATAGCCTCAGGGAATTTGAAGAAACGAGTTAAGATTAGGGGAAGTCATGAGATCTTATCCCTGGCTGAATCCTTCAATTATATGGTGGATCGGCTTCAATCAACTATCGCTCAGCTTGAGAAGGTCAACGATAGGCTGAGGAGGGAGATGGATGAGAAGGATGACTTCCTCAGGGCGGTCTCGCACGATCTCAACGCCCCTTTGAGAAACATAGCTGGCATGGCATCCATGCTGATGAGAAGATATGCCGATTCGCTTGACGAAAAGGGCAAGGATAGACTTTTCAGGATCATGAAGAATGTGGAGAGGGAGCAAGAGCTTATAGCAGAGCTGTTGGAGCTCTCGAGAATCAAAACAAGGCGACAGCCCTTCAGCTCGGTCGATCTCAACGAAGTGGTTGAGCAGGTGATCGATGAACTTTCCTACGATATAGAATCCAGGGGAGGGACCGCTATAATCAAAGATAGGCTGCCCACAATATACTGCGAGAGAAACAGGTTTAAACAGCTTTTCCAGAACCTCATCGATAATGCTCTTAAATACTCCAAGGAGGACGAACCGCCGCGGATCGAAATAGGGTTCCAGGAGAGGGATGAGGATTATCTGTTCTATGTCAGGGATAACGGCATAGGGATCAGGGATGAGGATAAGGAGAGGATCTTCCACATCTTCAGAAGGGTTCAAAGTCCCGAGGCTAGTAAGGTGGAGGGAAAAGGTGTGGGTCTGGCGGCCGTCAAAAGAATCATCGAGGCATACGGCGGGGATATATGGGTCGAGTCGGAATATGGTAGGGGAAGCACTTTCTTCATCTCCCTGCCTAAAAACGCGGGAGGTATGGGAAATGGAAGGAAGAGGTGAACCGATAACCAT
>CAZHVH010000563.1:0-2538 GCA_964535855.1 uncultured bacterium | reverse complement strand
CTCTCCAGGAAAAAGAGGAATAGCCGTGAGTAACAGGTTAAGGTTCAGGTTGAGGTTAAGATGAAGGGATCTCAACCTGAACCTCCAACCGTAAGCGGATGATCCTCAGATGACGGGCCAGCCGGGCGTGGGCTCGGTCCGCATGGCCTCGATGGCGTAAAGCTCATCGACCGTCACCTCGCGGCCGAGCTTAGCCGAAAGCAGGGCGCCGCTCATTATCTCCATCACCTTAACCCCGTCCTCGCCCGAGGATATCGGCTTGGCATCGCTCAGGCAGGCGTTGAGGAAGTCGCCGAACTTGCCGGGATTGGGTATGTCCGGCACCTCCAGCTCCTTTTCGACCAGCTTCGCCCTATATCGGATCGGCCTGCCGGATTTATCCTTCTCCCATTCCCCCTCCTCTACGATGAGCGTCTCATTCCTGAAGGCTCCCTTAGAGCCGAAGATGAAGATGCCCTCGGACATGCCGCTCATGTTCGTCACCCAGCCGTTTTCAAACGTGAAGGTCATCCCGTTTGTAAACCGGACGAAGACGGTGACGTGTTCGTCGACGTCATACACTCCGTCGCCGGTGTATTTGGGTTCCACCCCGTGGTACGCCATCCCGCTTATCGTCTTGGGCTGGGGATCACCTAGGAGATAGAGGACCCTGTCGATCTGGTAGACCCCGATGTCGTATAGGCCGCCTCCTCCGGCCAGCCTTGAATCGAGAAACCATTTGGAAAAATTGGGCATGTCCAGTCCGGGCCTTCCCCTCACCCGAAAGCTGGTCTGTCTGCCGTAGTAGACATCCCCCAGCTTGCCCGATGTGATGTATTGACGTATGGCGTAGTTCACCGCACCCAGCCTCGCGCCACCGCTTTGGTATCCGAGCTTTACCCCCGCCTTGTTGCATGCCTCGCACATCTCTCTGGCCTCGGTCGCCGTTCTGGCCATCGGCTTCTCGCAGAAGACGTGTTTGCCCGCCTCGGCGGCTGCGATGGTGATGGGGGCGTGAGCGAAGGGCGGCGTGCAGATGCTCACGGCGTCGATCCCCGGCATCTTCAACAGCTCCCTGTAATCTGTGAACACCTTGACCTTGTCCTTGGCGTATTCGGCGAGAAGCTTACTCCTCTCCCTCAACCGTTCCCTCTCCTCAGCCGTTTTGGCTTTTTTGGCCTCCTCGGCGAGCTGGCGGGATCGTTCCTCGGCCTCCGAGATCACCATGGCGGCCCTTTCTTTAGCGTTCTCCTCGACCACATCACATACGGCCAGTATCTGGGCCCTCTCCGGCAGATCCAGGTAGCCCCTGACATGGCTCCTCGATATCATGCCACATCCGATAATCCCTATCCCAACTCTCTTAGACATAGCAAAGCTCCTTACGTCTTGGAGTTTTCCCGATCCCTCATCTAAGGAGACCGGGAATATTCAGGACGGAAAATTTTATAGGATTTCAGCGGGTTAGGCAAGCTTGACAAACCCATGCCCCCTTGTTAGACTAGCAGATGGCTTCGTTCATACTTTACCGGAGGAGCCGCCATGATCGGAAAACCCCGTGCGAAGTTAGCTATCGGTTTCATAGCGGTGGCCTCTATGATATTCCTGAGCGCCGTCGGCCTTCTGAGCCTGATAAACCTTGAGGTTAACCCGGCTATCCCATTGGCCTTCGCCCTCGCTGTGACAAGCTCGATCGCCGTCCGGAGAGGCATCTCCCGCCGCTCAAAGGACTCGGAAGGAAAAGTAAGGCCGCCGGAAACCTTCGAAACCCCGCGTCTGCGACTGCGCCCTCCGAAGATGAGCGATGTGGAGGAGATATTCCTGAGCTATGCAAGTGATCCGAAGGTGACCAGATATCTCACCTGGCGACCCCATCCGGATATCAACGCGACGAGGGAGTTTCTAGAGCGTTGTACCAGGGAGTGGGAGAGGGGAAATTCCTTTTCATGGGTGATCGAGCTCAAGGATAACGGAAAGCTCATCGGCATGGTCGAGCTTAACATCAACGCGCACCGGGCATCCCTAGGATACGTGCTGGCGCGGCCATATTGGAACCGGGGTTACGCCGCCGAGGCGGCCGGTGAGGTGGTCAACTGGGCGATCGAACAGCCCCATATCTACAGGGTATGGGCGGTGTGCGACGTGGAGAATATCGCATCCGCTCGGGTTTTGGAGAAGATCGGCATGCGGCGGGAGGGTATACTCCGTCGCTTCATCCTCCACCCAAATATCGATGAGGAACCGAGGGATTGTTACTGTTATTCGAAGGTGAAGGGCCGATAGGCTCGGAGTTCATTCCAGGATCACCTCATCCCCACAAAACCCTCCCTCACCAGCTTGGGCAGCAAACCGGAGTGATCCAGATGGGCATGGGTTAACAGAACCGCGTCTATGGTGTCGGGCGACACGGGAAACGGGTCCCAGTTTCTCCCTCTCAGCTCTCTCTCCTGATATAGGCCGCAATCCACAAGCACCCTTTGACCGTTGAAATCCAGCAGATACCTGGAGCCGGTGACGTTCTGCGCTGCGCCTAAGAAACTCAGCTTGATCTGCATCTTT
>CAZHVH010000562.1:0-2538 GCA_964535855.1 uncultured bacterium | reverse complement strand
ATCGCTTTTATGCTGAACCGTTCAACGGCCCTTTTACGCGCCTGAATCGAGAGTTTTTCCCTCAGTTCGGGATCGTGGATCAGCTTCAGGAGGGCGATGGCCATCTGTTGTGGAGACCGCGGAGGGATCAGAAAACCATTTAAGCCGTGTCCCACCGCTTCCGGTATACCGCCCACATCAGTCGCCACGATTGGAAGTCCGACTGACATCGCCTCCAGGGCGGCAAGCGGAAGCCCCTCGTCGACTGAGCTAAGAGCGAAGATATCCATCGCCGCCATCAATCTGGGAACATCATCTCGCATGCCTAAGAAAATAACGTGTTCCCTCACCCCAATCTCATCGGCTATCTTCTCCAGCTTCTTCCTCTCCGGTCCATCTCCCACCATCAGGAGCTTAATCGTCCCTTCGCCCCCGGCCTTGACGAGGGCAAAGGCTTGAATCAGCGTCGTGTAATCCTTCACGGCGGCCAGCCTGCCCACCGTTCCTATGACGATCTCCGTATCTTCGATTCCCAGCTCCTCTCTGACATCCTCTCTCTCCTGGCGCGCATTCCCGAACAGCTCTACGTCGACGCCGTTGGGGATAACCTTCACTCTATCGGGTTTGATCCCCTGTTCATCAATCAGTTGATCGGCGATGCACTTTGAGACGGCCACGATCTTCGAAGCTTTTAAGCTCAGCAGTTTTTCGATCGATCTCAATCGCTTCTCATGCCGAGGCAGGCGGCTGTGCTCGGTATGAACAAGCGGAAGGCCCGTAATGACGGATGCCAATCCGCCGTAGATCAGCGGACCGACATTATGGGTATGAATCAGATCAACCTTCAGGTTTCTGATCAGCGAGGCGATCTTCAGGGACAGGAGAGGGGTCAGACCTTCAGACTTGGTCAGGTGGTAGACCGGCACACCTAACCTTCTAAATCTCCTCCATAGATCGCCGCCAGAGCTGAACGTACAGAGGAGAGGTTCAAATCTCTCCTTGATACCCTCACAGAGGCGAAGCACAAGGGTTTCTAGCCCTCCCGTGTCTATCGAGAAGGTGATATGCAATATTTTGCGTCTCATCAATTCATCCTTCCGAAGAGAAGGAACAACAGAAGAAATATAACCGCCAATCTCAGAATCGATAACATCTCTTACCTCTCTGGATCTGGTATCCCTCATCTTCATTTCTCGGCAGAGCTGGAGATAAACTTTAGCGCTCTTATTTCCCTTGAGTGTAGCGGTTATCCATTAGGAGACAGGAGGCAGGAAACAGGAGACAGGAATATAGATTTTCCCCTGCCTCCTGCTTCCTGTTTCCTGTCTCCTTCTAACTCTGAGAAATAAGCTCTTCCGGACTCTCAGATCTCTGCTACACTTAACGATAATATGAGCGAACTTTAGTATCTGATGATCTTAGGAAAACCTATCTTGGCTCTGAAGGAATCGAATGAATCCTGCCTTTCCACAGCGATCCTTCTCAGGACAAGCGGATTCATTCGGCACTCTTCGAATCGATTTAAACCATGCTCAAGCGTGACGGCGAAGCTGAAGCCCGCCTCACGTACCAACTCCACGGCTCGTTCGTTCCACTCTCCGTAGGGATAGGCGAACGCCATAACCTTCCTTCCGAGCCGATGCTCCATTTCCGATTTGGAAGCCGATAGCTCATCCTTTATCATCACATCGGGAGCTTTAGCAAGGGATATGTGGCTGACCGTATGTGAGCCGAACTCCATCCCCCAGGCGGCCATCTCCTCGATCTCCTTCCAGCCCATAAATCTGGGTCCTTTCTTCGGCCATCGGCCGTTCTTGCGTTTAAAGGCCTTGAGGTCCCACCAGGTTATCCTTTGAGTTCCGATGAATCCAACTGGGATGAAGAAGGTGGCCGGGACCTTGTACCGTTTGAGGATCGGAAAGGCCTGAAGGTAGTTATCCATATATCCGTCGTCGAAAGTCACGATAACCGGCCTGGGAGGCATCAGCGAGCGGCCGTTGAGGATTCGCCCTAACTCCTCGAAGGTGATCGGGGTGAATCGTTCAGCGATATACCGGATCTGCCTTTCGAACTCCCGAGGTGAGGCACTTACGAGATCATCATCCCACGTGAATCCTTCGGTCTCGCAGATCCTGTGATAGGCCAGCACAAGGAGCTTATCCTCTCCTCCGAGAAGCTCCTTTAACCTCGTGACACCCGATAAAATGAGGAACCTTGCAGCTATATCTCTCCTACTCAGCATAGCGATTTCACCTCGACAGGGTATCATTTATAGTCACTGGGTCATTTGGCTTCGCCGTCATTTCAGAATGACCATGAATGACCGATAAATGACGGATGTTAACCTCAGGGTCCCCGCTACACCCTGTGATAATATGAGCTATTCCTGTCATTAAGCAATTCGGATGCCAGCTTCAATTAACCCTTGTCTTAAAGGCGGCTCCGGTGTATAATCCTTATCTAAAGGAAGAAAATGGTCTTGAGCCTGTGAAACGGTTTGACCAAAATGCGCAACGAAGCTCATTTCTCCTGGGAGAGGGTGAACGTATGGAGATGAAA
>CAZHVH010000561.1:0-2557 GCA_964535855.1 uncultured bacterium | reverse complement strand
TGAGCGAAGAGTACGTCAGGTTCAGGGTTAAAGTTGGGATGTTCGATTTCCCCTCATGCGTCGATTGTGGACTGGCATGCGATCTGGCCGAGAGGAATGAGGATTGCTGGGGAAATGATCCCTCCTGTGCCGACTGTTTATGGGCACATGACATCATCAGATGTCCATGAGCTGAAGGCGAGGGCCAATCTGACCCTCGCCCCATGATCAGAAGTTGTATACCGTATCGAGCTCCTCATCCGGCACGTCGAAGACGACGTTGTGAGGAGGCAGCTTTTCGACCTTGAAGAAGGAGGGCAGCCGGTCGTCGGCATTCGTGAAGCCCACGGCTTTATTGAACTCCCTCTCTATCCTTAACACGCTCTTTCCCATCTCCACAAGGTCATCGTTCGTCAGGCTCGTTCCATATCTGGCGTTGATCATATCCCTTATCGCATCCAGCGCTTCCGGTTCGTCCAGCACGCAGAAGGCCACGAAGAGACATAAGCCGGTACAATCCAGCATCGCTGTGGAGATCTGCAGGTTTCTGGACATCTCAACCTGTCCCTCAGGACTCAGCGGATCCAGGTCTCCGCCGACCTTCAGCACGTTCGGAGCGACTGAGTATCCGGAGGTGTGATCCGCGCCCATAGTGGAGGTGGCATAGGTCACGCCGATTCCCTTGATCGCCCTCGGATCGTATGCGGGCAACCCCTGTCTCTTGACGACGGGCACCCTCGTGACGCCGAAGGCCTGACCGGTCACCGCGGCGCCGTTGCCCAGGATGCGCCCTAATGGTGTCCCTTTGCCCACCTCCTTGATCAGCTCAATCGCACCTTGAGCATCGCCAAACTCCTTGATTCCCGCCTCCATAGCCACGCCCAAAGCGACTCCCATCTCAATGGTATCCAGGCCGTAGTCGTCGTAAAGCCTATCCATGGTGGCGATCGCGTCCAAGTCGTCTATCCCCAAATTGGCCCCATTCGCCCAGACCGTTTCGTATTCGGGCCCTTTCGTCAGGTAGTTGCCGTCTTTATCCATGTAGATCCTCGAGCACTGGATCACACATCCGGGATGACACGGATGTTTCGGCAGACCACCCCGTTTTATGATGGTCTCGCGCTGTGTCTCCCCGCTGATCTTATCCGTTCCCTCGAACTGTCCTGAGCTGAAGTTACGAGTTGGATAAGCTCCGGCCTCGTTTATCACGTTCGCAAGGGCGTTGGTCCCATACGTGGGGAGCGTCTCGCCCGTGACGGGATGTGAGGCAAGCAGACGGGCGAATTTCCTAGAGGCCGCTCTGAAGGCATCGGGATCTGCCATCGACACCCTCTCCGTCCCGGAGTCATCGACCACGATGGCCTTCAATCCCTTAGATCCCATAACGGCTCCCATTCCCCCTCTTCCCGCATGCCGCGTGGGTCTGCCCTCCGTGTCCGTCACGGCGACGCTTGCCGCCGACATCTTCATCTCGCCCGCCTGGCCGATGGAGATACAGGAGATCCTATCCCCATATCTCTCCATCAGCTTGGCCACCGTGTCGTAATTACCTAGCCCTTTAAGATCGGAAGCGTCCAGTAACTCCGCCCCATCCTTATCGATCTTCAGCATATAGAGCTTTCCGTCCTCCGGTTTGCCCTCCACGACGATGGCGGCGATGTCGAGCCGCGAGAGTTTCTGAGCCGCCGTTCCCCCGGCGTTGGCCTCCTTGATCCCCCCGGTCAGCGGACTTTTAGCCCCAACGGAGAGCCTGCCTGAACAGGGTGCGGGCGTTCCGCCCAGCAGGCCAGGAGCGATAACGAGTTTGTTGTTCTCATCGAGAGGATGACAATTGGGCGGGACCTCTGAGCTGACTATCGCCGACGTCAATCCTCTGCCGCCTAAGTTTTTGTAGGCTTCGGGAACCCTTTCCTTGGTGATCTTCCCCTCTTTCATGTTAACCCTGTAAATCCATTCCATCCTCTCTTACCCCCTTCGGTTTATTTCTAACCCCCCGCTATCGGAGGAAAAATCGCCACGCTATCTCCCTCACCTAATCTCGTCTCCAACCCATCTAGATCATCGATGTTACGCCCATTGACGAAGATCTTCACGTACTTTCTGAGCCCGCCTCTTTCATCGAAGACGTATCCCCTGAATCTCTCACCGAATTCATCGCAGAGCTCCTCAAGGAGTTGCCGTACGGTTCCCACAAACTCTTTATCGATTTCCTTTTGACCGGTTATATCCCTGAAAACAGCATAAAATTTTAACCTCATAACTTCACAACTCCCCTCCAGGCGTATTCCATTTTACATCATCACCGAGATGGAGTCAAGCTTAGATCTCTCGGAGCACTGATCTCAGATATTCGACGGTTGCTCGGAGGCGATCCTCGACCCTTTCCTCCCAGGGGATGGCCTCTTCCTCTTCGGGAGGCCGAACCTCTCCAGCTCTGATCTTTCGCTCCGATTCGACGGCGAGCTGTATGACTTTTGAGAACTCCATAGGTGTGAGATCATGATGGCTTGAGAGCCAATTCGGATCGAATATCAGTAGATCACAATGACTAGGGATCAGAATAATCCTAAAATCGATT
>CAZHVH010000560.1:0-2558 GCA_964535855.1 uncultured bacterium | reverse complement strand
GCTTGTATCTGGGTTTCAACAGGCCGGGGGTATCGAGAAATATGATCTGATACTCGTCCGTCGTCAGGATACCGGTTATCCTGTTACGGGTCGTCTGAGGTTTGGGCGTGACTATGGAGAGCTTCTCGCCGAGGATGGCGTTGAGCAGGGTTGATTTACCCACATTCGGCTCGCCGACTATGGAGACGTACCCGGATCTCATATCCCACCTCCGGAGGTCCGAAATTCGGCCTTCCCCTCTCGATCACCAAAATGATACAATTGATCTGAAAGGCGATCAAGGATAGGAGGTGTTCGGATATGAGATGGATGTTTCTTGCGTTAGCGATCGCATCGCTCGTTGTGGGGGCAGCTTATCCGGATTGGAAGGTGATCAGACAGGACGATTTCGCTAGGAATGATGGCGTCGAAGGCGATCTGCTGTTCGTCAAGGCGTTAGATCTGAAAACGGTCGTAGCAGCCGGCGGAAACGGGCTGATCCTGAGGTCAACTGATGGGGGAAAGACATGGTCCGCCAGGAACATCAAGATGAACGAGATGGGCGTCATCTTCTGGGGAGGATTTTTTCTCAACCGGAAGATCGGATGCGTTGTGGGCATGGGATCGAGGGGATTCGGGGGCGCTGCCCTGATATACCGGACAAATGACGGCGGCAAGTCTTGGAAAAGCACACAGCTTCGAGCCGCTCGACTCATCGATGCCTTCTTCATCGACGAGAAAAAGGGATGGATCGTGGGTGAGACCCGGACGTTTCTGAAAACTACTGATGGAGGCGAGAATTGGGATCTGATCAGTTCAGAGCGAGCCAGAGCAGGGGAGATGCGATATAACTACAACGCCATCTGGTTCAACACGCCTAAATCCGGATGGATCGTGGGCGCATACGGAATAATCTTGCATACCGAGGACGGCGGCGAAAGCTGGAAACGGGCCTCCGTCGAGGATGTGATCTCCGATTTGAACGACGTCTTCTTCCTCAATGAAAAAGAGGGATGGATAGTCGGGCAGGATGGCGTGGTACTTCATACCTCAGATGGGGGGAAAAACTGGAAGTTGATGTCGGTGCCGAATGAGGTGAGCGATTACGGCCTTCGCGCCGTCCATTTCGTCACCTCCTCGAGAGGATGGGTGGTCGGCGATAGCGGCTTGATACTGGAGACAAGAGACGGCGGCGAAAGCTGGGTGAAAGTCAAATCACTCACTAACTCGGTTCTGACGGATGTATCCGGATACAGAGATGAAAAGACCGGAAAGATCGCCTGTTATGCCGTGGGCGAATGGGGGATCGTGTTGAAGTCGGAGTGATCATAGGGGTTCGGCGTTCGAGGCTTTGAACCTCGAACGCCGAACTTCGATCACTTGATCCTCCAGTATTCGTTTATCGGCTTCTGGTAGAACTCTATCTTACCTTCTAGGACGTCGTCGTATTTGACGGCACACCCTAGGAAGCTCGATTCGAATATGGCCTCACATATCGCCTTGGCCTTCATGCCGGTCTCGCCGTCAACCTCAGGGGGCCTATCGTTCTGTATAGCATCCAGGAAATCGTAACACTCCAACGTAACGCCATCCGTGAATCCGTGAGGGAAGAGCTTGTTACGTCCCTCTTCGCCCAGCTCTTCGAGGAACTGTTTCTGCAGATCCTCCATCGGGTATTTCGTACCATCCTTGAGGATCACCTCGGCGTTCCCAAACGGGCCATGAAAGACGTCGCCGTGATCCAAGAGACACCCTTCGCTTCCGTAGTAGACGACGTGTGTGAAGCTATGTCCGGGGGCGGCCCAGGTGCAGGACCAGACGCCCGTCATGCCGCTTTTGAAGGTGATATTGGCGATCCATGTGTCCTCGGTCTCGTCCCTGATTATCTCCCCGCCCTTTGTGACCTTCTTATCCTCCCAGCTTGTCACCTTAGCGTAGACTGTGTCGACGTCTCCGAAGAGATATCTGATCGTATCGCAGAAGTGAGCGCCTGAGTCCATAACCATCCCACCGCCGCTCAGCATCCGGCTCAGCCTCCAGTGCCATGGTGAGGAGGGATCGGTCTTGCGCCAGCTTGCGTGTTGGGCGAAGAACATCCTCATCTCGCCCAACATCCCCTTCTTGTTTATCAGCCACCATGCCGTGCGCTGGCTTAAGCCCCTTCTGATGTTCTCGGCGGTGGCAGCGATCTTGCCGTTGCGCTTCGCCGCCTCGATTATAGCCTTGCTCGCCTTAATCGTCACGCCGAAGGGTTTCTCTATGATGACATTCACCCCTGCCTCCAGACAGGCTATGCCGTTTATATGATGATAGGCGTGGGGGGTACAGATATCGGCACCGTCAAGGCTTTCCTTGGCCAGCATCTCGTCGACATCCGTGTAGATCGATGGCCTCTCGCCGGTGGCCTCCTCGACCCTTTTAGCGAAGTTGGCGGCGCGCTCCTCCACCGAATCGCACATCGCCACCAGCTTCACCTTATCCGGTTCCTTCTCCCTTATCCTGAGATAGGCCCCCAGATGACCGCCGGCCATACCTCCACATCCGATTATAGCCATTCTGACCGGTTGAGACATGTTAGA
>CAZHVH010000559.1:0-2562 GCA_964535855.1 uncultured bacterium | reverse complement strand
GGTATGGCGGCCGCTGCCGGACGCCTTTACCTCTCCACCCTGGACGGGAAGGTCGCCTGTTTCGAGTAGGGGGAGGCGCTCAGCTCACCTTACGAGAATGGTGCCGAGGCGATAGGAGCCATCATCACACCGATCAACGAGCGGCAGGGTGATAATCCGCCCGTCGCGCGGATCCACAAGCATCAGCCGTAGCTCATATCTACCCGGAGGAACATCGCGGAAGACGATTTCCTTAACCACAGGATAACTTTTACCCTTAATCCATCTGTCCGTCTTCATCGGACCCGCCCGGCAGGTGCCGATGACCTTCCCATCGGCATCCGCGAGGAGCACTCGCAGCTCATATCGCTGTAGCGCCCGACCGACTCCTCTATTGACCCATTCCATCTCAAGCGAGAACGCCTCGCCGTTTCTGATGGCTCCCGGGTAACGCACGCGTGTCGGAAGAAGTCGATAGCCCATGTTGCGCAGACCATATGCGATCAGGTCCGGCTGTTCATACAGAAAGTCCCTCGCGTCCCTGGCCTGCCAGCCCAACAGGTTGATGTAATTGGGATGCAAGCTGAGAGCGTCCTCGACGAACCAGGTCACGTGTTCCCCGCCTCCTCGCTTGGCCTGCCGATATCCCACGACGAACTCGCAGACCATAGGGGCTTTCCTCCAGATACGGAACGCCTCCTCGCATAATCGACGCTCATTCGAGTGCACCGTTCCGCCGACCCCGTCCCGTCGAAAAGTCACGTTGTCCTTCCTCAAAGCGTAATCGAAGGCCGAATAGTAGAGATAGTCGGCGTAATGTGTCGTGAATTTCGGATCATATCGGTCACAGGGCCCGGCGTAATACTCCTTCGGGCTATCGGGGTCGTATGAATAGCTGAGCGCCACGTAATTCTCCTTGAACGCCTCCGAGTAGAGGTCTATGATCCTGATGAGGGCCTCCCTCCTTGCTTCGACTGACTCATACCGATATCCCGAATGCCATTCACCCCACAGACCGAAACCACGCAGGTCAACCAGCGTGACCCTCCTTTCGCCTGAGAAATGCCTGGAGACGGCCTTAAGGAGCGCCTCGAGCCGTTCCAGGTAAAACGGATCGCGGGCGTCGACGACCACATACGGAATGCCGCTCCAGCGACGGATCTGCTTTTTATCGGGCGGCAGTCGATCCAACACGTAATCGGGTATCCCCTTGCCGCTGGGTGGATCTGAGTTAGTCCACCACAGCAGCGATTCCGTGCTCATCCGCAACTGGATCTGCTTGCCCCGCTTGCGCCAGTAGTCGTAGGCGTAATCGGCCTTGGAGAAGTCGTACTCCCCTTCGCGCCTCTCGATATCCGCCCAGGAGAACATGATCGCGACGTTGTCCACGTCGGGGAAATCCTCATCCGGGAGCGTCACGAGCGTGGAGCTGCCGTTGGGGCGTTGATCCAGCGGGTAGTTCTCGTAGACGATCCACCCCATGTCGGGATTATGCAGCACCACCTGGGTGTCCTCCCGAGGGATGACGGTCACGATCGGCACCTCGGTCACCTCCTTTAAGCAGATTAGCGACATGCAGATGATGAAACGGAGGATCATCTCGTATCCTCAAGCCGTTTCACGTGCAGCAGACGAGCACGTTCTCCGTCGAGGGGAACGATGAGCGCCTGGTTCCCTGCAGGCAGGCGCTCAGCGAGGGTTTGTCCGGTGAACAGATCCACCACCTTCGCCGGACGCTCAAGGTGGATGCGGACCCTCAGCGTGCCATCGCTATGTCGGAAGTAATCGGCGACCAATAACACCATCTCGTTGCCCTTTTTCATCCCGCTGACCCGTCCTGGACCTTCGATCTTCACCGCTTCGCCCGCCAACTCCCCGTTCACGATGATCTCCTCGATGGGAGCGACGGCGCGGATGACCTCGTTGAGAGCGACGAGCGATTCCGCATCCCACACGCGGCCCGACCAGAAGTAGATGCCGCGCGAGCCGTTGACGAAGCACTCCAGCAGCGCCCAGCGGAACGCCTCCCCCGGGAACGTGCCCGCATCGCCCGGCGTTATCCAGGGGATAACGTCGCTGCGGGGCAACAGCGCGCGATCCCTTCGAACCTCATCGCCGATGACCTCCAAATGATACGGATACAGGCAGGTGTAGGTGGAGACCTGACTTTCACTTATCCACTTCGGATACAATCGGTCGAAGGGCCAGGTGTACTGGTAGGCGAGCCCCGGTCGGAAATCGTATCCACCCACATCCACATGTGGCCCATCCGCCTCCCGCACCGCCTTCTGCACCGCGCCGATGAGATCACACCACATCTCGAAGCCTTTTCGTTCCTGCCACCTCTCCCAGCTATCCAGGCCGGATCGTCGGAAATCCTCCCGGCAGCGCTTACATCTGCGGCTGTCCACCGGCCCACGCCAGGTCCATAGCTCGATGTCCAGCGTCAGGAAGTCGGGTTTTATCTGAGCGCATTCCTTCGCCAGCCGCTGGATCTCCTCGCGGTAAAAGCGACCTCGATAGGAGGGACAAAGTCGATCGCCGTGGGAGCCGTCCTCGAACTGACAGTAGATCTCCGCCTCG
>CAZHVH010000558.1:0-2563 GCA_964535855.1 uncultured bacterium | reverse complement strand
AGGTATATTCGATCTCCATCTCCCTTATCTCGTTTAGCCTCCGGACATGCCTTTCGGCTCCGGAGAACTCGGTCTCAAGCCATGTTTTGACGATATCTCTGGCCAGATAGACGGCGGTTATCCGTGCGCCAAGGGCCAGGACGTTTGAATCATTGTGTGTTCGAGCGACCCGGGCCATATCGGTCGAGTAACAGGCCGCCGCCCTTATGCCGGGGACTTTATTAGCCACGATGGATATCCCTATTCCGGTGCCGCAGATGACGATCCCGGCGTCAAATCGGCCCAAAGCGACCGCCTCGCCGACCTTTCTGCCGTAGATCGGATAGTCAGATGGATTTTCATCATAGGCTCCAAGATCCTCAACTTCATATCCTAACTCCCTGAGAAATCTCTTTATCTCCTCCTTCATCTGTATGCCGGTGTGGTCACTCCCGATCGCTATTTTCCTCCATCTCATATCCCTTTTTCCTCCACGATGAGGGCTAGTTTCTCCACGATGAGGTCTAGATACCTCTCGATCTGGTCCCGGCATCTCCTGTATTCGTCGATAGATTTTCCGTAAGGATCATCGACATCTCCGTTTCCCTCGCCGGCGAATTCGGAGAGCAGAAAAACCTTCTCTTCAGCCTGAGGCAGAAGCCTTTTCACGGAACTTCGGTGATGACGCGCCATCACCAATACCAGATCGACCTGTCTCAAGAGCCACCTTGAGAGCTGCCTGGATCGGTGTTCTGAGATATCGATGCCGATCTCCCCCATCACCTCTTTTGCGTTTTCGCTCGGCTCGTTGCCGAAAAGGGCGAACGTGCCGGCGGAGAGCACACGGATTTTATCCTCAAGTCCCCTCTGCCGCAGTTTCTCCCTCAACATCCATTCGGCCATGGCGCTTCGACAGATATTGCCGGTGCAGACGAAGAGCACCGTGAAGGGTTTGGGCGGCATTTCCTCCGCTTCAAGGGGTGTTCCCAGGCACTCGGCGATCATAACGGTCGATATGCCTCCCTCCCTGATCAACCTCGGCGAGCTGGAGGTCAGGTCGATCACGCTCGATGGCACTCCCCCCATACACTCTCCGCCGTCGATCGCCAGGTCGATCCTCTCCAGGAAATCATCCTTGAACTCCTCGAAGGATCTGATCGCCCCCTCGCCGGAGGGGTTAGCGCTGGTTGCGGCGATAGGGCGGCCGAGGGACTCTATCATCTCCAGCGTCAGATCGTGATCGGGCATCCTGAATCCTAATGTCTCGCCTCCCTGATTCAACACATCCGGCATTCTTCCCCGCTTCACCCTCAATACCATCGTCAACCCGCCGGGCCAGAACCGATCGGCTAACCTGTAAAACCCTTCGGGTATGGAATCGGCGATCTCCTCCACCTGATCGACTGAGGAGACGAGAAGGGGTATGGGCTTGCTCCTCTCCCGTCCCTTCACCTCATAAAGCCTGGAGACGGCCTCCGGATTGTAGGAGTCGGCACCGATCCCGTAGACGGTATCGGTTGGGAAGATCACGATTCCGCCGGATTTCAGGGTTTCAACCGCCTGGCCGACGGCCGACCGGATGTCATATTCGGATTTGATCCTGATGATCTTCACCCCATTATTACTCTCCTATCAATGCGCTGGCGTATCCGTTCAAATCGAGGTCAGCCACCTCGCCCGATTTATATCTGTGATAGGCCAACCCGGCTATCATAGCCGCGTTATCCGTGCAAAGCCTTAAAGGCGGCAGGAAAACCGGTATTCCGATCTCACCTGCTTTTGCAGCCATCTCCGCCCTGAGCCTGCTGTTTGCGGCGACGCCACCTGTGACGGATATAGCCGAAACATTTTTCTCTCGGGCCGCCCTTATCGTCTTTTCCACAAGGACATCCACGACCGCTTTTTGGAAGCTGGCCGCTATGTCCTCGATCTTAGGCATCTCTCCCTCTTTTTTGGCCTTTATGACGAAGTTTTTCACGGCGGTTTTCAGCCCGCTGAAGCTGAAGTTATAATCGCCGCTTCGGATCATCGGTCGAGGAAAATCCACCGCCTTTTCGTTTCCCCTTTTGGCCAATCGATCGATGATCGGCCCGCCGGGAAAACCTAGACCCAGATATTGCGCGACTTTATCGAATGCCTCACCGGCGGCATCATCGCCAGTGCTCCCCAAAAGCTCATATTCCGTTACATCTCGAACCTCGGCCAGGATCGTATGTCCTCCTGAGACGGTCAGGCAGATATGGGGAACGGGTATGTCAGGGTTGGCCAGGAATCCCGAGTAGATATGTCCCTCCACGTGGTTGATCCCTATCAGTGGAAGCCTGAGACAGTAGGCTATCGCCTTGGCGACAGCTATGCCCACAAGCAGCGCCCCTATCAGTCCGGGACGATTGGTCACCGCTATAGCTCCCAGATCCGTTAGGCTAACTCCGGCCTCATCCATAGCCGATTGTATGACGTAGAGTATCATCTCTGTATGCTTCCTCGAGGCGATCTCCGGGACGATTCCCCCGAAGCGGCTATGTAGGTCGATCTGTGAGGATATGACGTTCGAGAGAATCTCTTTGCCGTCCCTTACGACAGC
>CAZHVH010000557.1:0-2564 GCA_964535855.1 uncultured bacterium | reverse complement strand
ACCCTACCGGCCTTATCGTAAAGGCCCAACCTGATCTCATATCGTCCGTCAGGCACTCCATCGGGTATGGCGATATCATATGGACCGTCGATCACGACGGAGTTTGGCCTCCAGATTCTGGTTTCAGGCGAGGGTTTATGATCATGCTGGAACACAATGCCATCGTCCCGCTTTGAAAGATCGAAGTTGACGAAATGGACGAACAGGATGAGATCGCGCGAGTTGAGCTCCCTAAGGCCACGTCTGCCGATTTTGAACCTGTAGGCGATGCGAAACCGGCGGCCGGAGAGGGATGAGATCTCGACCGACGGTTTGACCTCACAAAACGAGCCGGCCAGAGGTGGGAATCCACGTCCGTTAACGAATATGAAGGGTTCAGGGCTTCCCCTTCTATCGAGGCAGTAATCTACGGCGAACCTTCCCTCCTTCGGTTCCAGAGCCGTCCACGCCTCAAGGTGGTCGTCGGACAGGGCGAGAAATCCGAACTGAGGAAGCGATCTGCCACTAACACGCCATATCTCCTTTCTCCCGTTGACCCAGAGACGCAGGCCCGATTCGTACTCGATGTAGACCCGATCGAGAGAGGCGTTGAGCGCCAGAGCCACGGATGATGGAACCATCTCGCCGTTCACCTCATAGAGTATCCGTCTCACCCTGCTCGGCGCATATCGGGCCTGTATCGGCCGGGTGAGGTAATACTCCTTGAGAACCCAGTCCAGTGAATGCCACAGCTCCGTCGGTATGAAGGCCGCGTGGCCGAAAGCCAGCTCCATCGCCCGGTATTTATCCATCTTCTCCGGAGCTGGAAGTCCGTTCCATCTCGCATCCTCGTCGACCTGCCACCTCGACCAGTATCCCATCCCGTGGTTCACCATCTGCGGGTGGATCTTAAGGAGGTCGAAGTCCAACAGCCACGGCGCATACTCCTTGCGCACCACCTGAGCCTCAACCCCATCCACAAGCCCTGCCCACCAGAAGTGCTTATTCCCCTCGCCGAAGAAGGGGCCGTGGTGGGCTTGATGGGCGAATTTGAAAAGCTCGATGTTACCCCGCATCCTATCCCTGAGCTTGGCCGCGAATGGGACTTGTGAGTCACAGTCGAGATGCAGCCAGGGCGGCGCGCAGGAGTTGACGTCATAGAAGGCCGCCGTCGTCCCGTATCGCCTGTGGATCTCAGGGGAGTAGAGACGGGCGTATTTGACCATCGCCTCGCTCTTGTAAGCGTAGCTCTGTTCGCCGGTTCCCCTGTTGAACCAGGCTTTACGCATCTTCCCGTTAGGATACAAAGCCACATCCTGGGGATTCCACTCATGTGAATCGGGGTAGAAATCTATGTAGTTCTCGTGGAGGGCGAAGAGCCATCCGTTTCCACGGCATGCCTCCGAGAGCGCCCTTGCCCCCTCATCTCCTCCAAGGTTTTCGTTAGCGGGGACGGTCGTAGGCAGATGGCTGTCGTAGCCGTATCGCTGCCAGACATGTTTGAGCATGATCGCCCGGCTTATGCCGTAGCTTCCGAGTTCCCTCACCCATTCGGCATCGCGCAGGAGATGTCCGCCCCAGATATCGAATACCGCCCGATCGGCGATCTCATCGATGTAGGGGGATGGGCTCCAGGGGATGTTCGGAAGCACCTCGCCCAGCTCGCGGGAAACGGTGAAGGAACAGATTTCATGGACGGGATTTCGCGTCCCGTCCGTCTTGCGCTCATATCTCGCCACACCGCCTTCAAGATATGAGCCTTCCGATCGGGTGAAATCGATATAGAGGGAGACGAAGGCCGCCTGTTGAGGGAGATAATATACCTTAGCCGAGAAGAGATAGGGTACGAAGACCTCTCGCCTTAAAGCGGCGATGGGAGACCCGAAATTCACCGAGCTGACCCAGCCTTCTTCGGTTTCGAACTCGAACAGCAGCGTCTTGCCCTCGATCCGAAACGTCCCGGAGGCCCTTTTAAGCTCCCCTTTACAGCGCAGATCGTATCCGAGCTTCAGCTCCTCGCCGTCGAACGACTCGATCCTCACATTTTCCACCTTCACCTCCCCGCCTTCAAAGGTGATCCCTCCTCCGCCGAAAGCGTAGAAGACCGTCTCGTCGCCGATTCGAACCTCGACGTGCGCGGGAAAGAGATCGGCACGCGGCTCGATCGTATATCGCAGGACGGTATCCTCGCCGTCGTATCTGAACTCGAATCTTTCGTTCTCGATCTTTCGGGCCTCGTTTCGGAAGGGATGATGGACGGACGGCAGCACTCCGCTTTTGGGATCGTTGGAGAGCCCTTCGAGCGATGTGTCGGAGATGGAGGGCAGTTTAGGTTTCATCTCGCTCCCCTCGATTTCGATCCGTGGATCGCCCCAGAGGGAATAGTCCCAGGAGGCGTCGTTTCTCGGCCCGGCGTTAACCTCCAGCCTGAGAGCGAAGGCATTGCCCGCCATATCGGAGAGGTTTATCTCATGCCATTCCCATATATCGCTCTTGATGTGTTTTCGAAACCTTCGGGAGCCGTTCAGGTAGACGGAATATGTGACGCCGTCGCTGCCCTTAAGAACGTCCTGGCGGCGCAACAT
>CAZHVH010000556.1:0-2566 GCA_964535855.1 uncultured bacterium | reverse complement strand
AGGAGGTCGAGGATGAATAGAAAAGAGCCCGTAATCGCCCTCGGCGTCTTCATCCTCTTCCTCGGCCTGATATCAGGATGCGGTGAGGAGGAATCGAACCCAACCTGGACGCCAGAGGCCGAAGAACTCAAACCTCTCTTCATGACCCTCTACGGAAACCCGCCTCGATGGGACGTCAACCAGGATGGTATAGTCGATATCTTCGACCTCGTCCTGATAGGAAAACATTTCGGAGAGAAGTATGAGGTCAAGGAAGCTCCGTTCTCAGACCTCCTTCAGGAGTCGGAGGAGAAATACCTCAACGGCGATAAAGACGGCGCAATCACATCCCTCCGAAAAGCAATACTCCTCCTCGAAAAGGAGGTCCTGCCGCCTCCCAACATAATCCTGGTGAAGGAGTCCCTGAACGAAACCCAGGATTTCCTCGGAAACTTCAAGCTGCTGGGAGAGCTGAAAAATATCGGTGGCCGACCGGCGATCTTCGTCAAGATCTCCCTCACCCTGAAGGATAAAAACGGAAAGGTGATGGGAACGGCCTTCTCTTATGTTAACGGATCCGTCTTCAAACAGGATTCCATCGAAACCGATACTTGCCTACAGCCAGACGAGACGGGAAGCTTCGAGCTGATCACCACGACCCAGAAAGAGAACGTAGCGGAATGGGATTATAAAATCTCATGGGAAGAGGTCGAATAGAGAAGAATGGCATCGGAGATCTCCATCCACCATCGACAGATAGAGGACCTTCTCGATAAGCTTAAGGCAAAAGGGCTGAAGGAGTATCAGGTCGCGGAGAAGATCAATGTCGATCCCTCCACCCTCTCACGAATCAAGAAGGGAAAGAAAAAGTTGACCAGGCCCAGAAGGATCGCCCTGGAAAACCTCGCCTTCGACTACGGCATAATCCCGCCCTGGATCAAAGGCAAAGATTTTGATATAATTGCCTCGGAAGAAGACGTGGTCAAGCTGCCGATGATCTCAGCAGAAGTTCCGGCAGGCTTTCCAAGCCTCGAAGAAGGCACCATCATCGGTCATGCCCTCACTTCCAGAATGATGACCGGCGCTAACGAAAGATGCTATATCGTCAGGGTAAGAGGACAGAGCATGGAGGGATTCGGGATCAGAGAGGGAGATTATCTGATCGTCGATCCTGAGCTCTCCTACGATCCCGGAAGGATCGTCCTTGCCTACGTCGACGACGGAATCGTCTGCAAGAAGCTCGTGAAAGGTGAAGACGGATGGTTCCTCATGCCAGCTAACGATGACTATCCTCCTATCCGAGTCAAAGAGGACACCAGAATCCTCGGAGTGGTTAGATCCATTATCAGAAGATTGGTTTAGACGCATAATGCGTATGGCGCTTTACTCTCTATGCCCTATGCTTTACGATCGAGATCACCGTGACCATGAAGGACAAAGACGACAAGGTAATCGAAACTTAGTCGGCTTTCGTTAAGAGTTCAGCCATCAAGTTCGTCGTCGAGAGCGACGCTTGCCTTCAGCCGGAGAGATGGGAGCTTCGAGCTAATCACAATGTAAAGAGGAAGACGTGACTGAGTGGAGTTTTAAAGTCACATGGAAAGAGATGGATAAGGAGGAGACATGGCTCACTTGACGATAGATGATTTCGAGATCATGCATATCATTTGCACCGTAGATTTCGAACAATGCTTATCTTTAATGGACAAAAGGTTTGAGTTAGTGGAACCCTACGTGGAACGAGGTTTCACCCAAATGATCTTTCCAGATCCTCTTGTCATTACGGTGAAAACCGAGGACGGGCTGAAGGAGATATCGATTCGAATGAATCAATGGGGATTCGTTTCGAGGTCTTGTTCCTTGGTCGAGGAATTCATCGAAGAGGCTGTGAATTATCTTCGCCTTTTCAGCGAATGTTCGAAGATAGACAAGTTAAACCGAGTAGGTCTTCGTATCTTCTACAATTATCCGCTAGAGGAGATCGAGTGTTCTCCTCCGGAGTTTCCTCGGCTAACCGATTTCTTCAATATCCCAGGTGTAGAGGACGAAAGATTGGCAGATCTGATCCACTACAACGTCTCGACTCAGAGAGAAGGAAGGCGGGATGTTCTGACCTTAGGTCAAAATCGAGAAGGGAGACACTATTTCCTGCGCCCTGACCTGAACTCACATGATTACGGTGAGTTTACCATAGACGAAGTAGCGGAAGTGCTGACAAACGCCTATAAGAGACTCCTGGACCGATTCAAAGGATATCTCAAAGGAGAGAAAGATGAACAGGACTGAAGAGGCTATCTATGAACCGTCCAAGCCAAAAGGGATCATAGAACTCAAGCCGGAGCTTGAAAGAACAACGCCGAGTCCCGAAGAAAGCAAAGCGCCCTTTCCATCCTATGAGATCTTTCATTTAGGTCGAAGGAGCGAAGCTACCTCAAAGAGAAACGAGCTCATTTTCGGCAAAAGAATTGATAAGGAGTTTCCGATAAGATATAATGCCCGCGAGGCAACTGACGAAGAAGAAATCGAGGAAGCCAAGGAGATGCCTCTTTTTCTTCCACCAATTAAAGATCCAGAGGTTAGAAAATTC
>CAZHVH010000555.1:0-2567 GCA_964535855.1 uncultured bacterium | reverse complement strand
ATTGAGAATTCCAACGCCTCCCTGTGGGCGAAAAGCCGCGTGATCATTGAGTTTCTCGTTGGTATCCCCCTTGCGCTATCTGTGAGTGCCTACGGAAAAGACCGAGCGGCGCGGCCCACAGGGGGCTCGCTAGAGCTTGGTTGCCTCCGTAGCGACAAAGGCAAACCACCCGCAAGGGTGGGGCGCAAAGCGACAGGCCCCACTGGGGCGGCTGCGCTGCCGAAAACGGAGGGCAACCATGAGACTGAAAGGTTTTATAACGACAACGTTGATGATAGCGATAGCTTCAGCCGCACTGGCTGATAATCTCGATGATATCATAGAGGCCAACGCCAACCATTACGACAACTACGCTCCTCAGTACCTGCCGAATGAGATAATTGTCAGGTTCAAAGCCGGTATCCCTCAGGAGGAGATCGAAAGGTTCAACGCCCAGAACGGCGTTGTTGAATTACTCAACACCCCCTACTTCACCAGGCTTCGTCTCCCTGATGGCGCTTCAGTCCAAGAGTTCGTGAAGAAATATGAGGAAAGCGGGCTTGTCGAATACGCCGAGCCGAACTTCGTCGCTAAGGCCTACTTTGTGCCAAGTGACAGGTATTATAGATATCAGTGGAACCTTAACGACCCTGATAACGGCATAGACGTCGAGCGGGCCTGGGAGATCTCGACCGGTGAAGGTGTGATCGTAGCGGTTCTGGATACCGGAGTCGCCTATGAGGACTATGGCGATTACAGGCTTGCCCCCGATCTGGCCCGGACCAGGTTTGTCCCCGGCTACGATTTCGTGAACGACGATCCTCATCCGAACGACGACAACGGCCACGGCACCCATGTGGCCGGCACCATCGCCCAGAGCACCGATAACGGTGAGGGTACCGCAGGTGTGGCCTTCAACGCTGCGATCATGCCGATCAAGGTTCTCGATAAGAGCGGTTACGGCAACTATGCTGATATCGCCCGAGGGATCTACTATGCGGCCGATCACGGCGCTAAAGTAGTAAACCTCTCCCTCGGTGGCAGCTATCCGAGCAAGACGCTCGAAAACGCCGTCGCCTACGCCTTCAACAGAGGAGCGGTGATAGTGGCCGCCGTGGGAAACGATCATCTCAGCGGAAACCCGACCAGCTATCCGGCCGCTTACGATCAATACGTCATAGCGGTCGGCGCGACGAAATTCGATGGGAGGAGAGCACCTTACTCCAACACCTCCGAACATATAGATTTGGCCGCCCCGGGCGGTGATCTGACGGTTGACCAGAACAAGGACGGGTTCAAGGACGGCATCCTCCAACAGACCTTCTCCGTTAACCCGAAGAGGTTCAGCTACTGGTTCTTCCAAGGCACCTCAATGGCCGCCCCTCATATCTCCGGCGTGGCGGCGCTGGTGATAGCGACCGGTGTGGATGATCCCATCAAAGTCCGCGAGGCGCTCGAGATGACCGCCAAGGATAGAGGCAAAAGCGGTTGGGATGAGGAGTATGGGTACGGAATAGTTGACGCCTATGCCGCTGTGACCTACTTCAACCGAAACGCCGTCAGCACCTACAAGATCAAGATCTCCACTCTGATCCTCCCCGACAACCCTCTCAAGGGGAAACCGATCGAGATAACGGCGAAGATATCCAACGAGGAGGATAAGCAGATACCGGTTATCATCAGGGTCAGGGATAAAACCCTCAACAGACAGCTTGCGTCGAAGGTGATCATACTTAAAGCCGGAAGCACGCAGGACGTGAAGCTTCCGGTAAAAACCGACAAGCTCACCGCCGGCGAACATGCGATCACCGTGGAAATAAGCCCGGCGACCGATCCGTATAACCCCGTGGACATACGTGGCGCCAGATTGAACCTCGTCGATTCGCTGAAGGGGAACTCTGAGGATAAACCGGATCTGCCGCAGGATATCTTCGTAGCGGATATAGATCTGAATTTCGGATTCAAGGTCAAGGGCTGGGAAGCCAAGGCCGAGGTGAAGATCCTCAGCGAGACCGGCGATCCGGTGCCTAACGTGACCGTCTACGGTCAGTGGAATGGCGACCTTCAGAAGGAGGTGACCGGGGTGACCGATGCCGAGGGGAGAGCGATCTTCAAATCCGGGCCCATAGAGAGAATCATCAGGGGTGTCAGCTTTACCGTCAAGAACGTCGTCAAACCCGGATACAGGTACAATCCGGCGATGAATCTGAAAGGCCCCCTCACCCAGGTGGAGCCTGATAGATTAAAGCTGGAGGAGAACGGCAGGATACTCCTCTACCCGAACTACCCGAACCCGGCTAATCCGGAGACCTGGATACCGTTCGAACTGGGCAGATCCGGTAGGGTGGTCATCACCATATACGACGCTAACGGCAGATTTGTCAGAAAGCTCGATCTCGGCTACAAGGATGCAGGCAGCTATACCGACAGAGCCAGAGCGGCCCACTGGGACGGCAGAAATGAGTTTGGCGAGCCGGTTGCAAGCGGCGTCTACTACTACGCCATACAGGTCGGCTCGCAGAGAGCAGTAAGGCACCTGGTCGTGATGAGATAAACCAGGTGGTTGCCCTCCGGACGGGAGATGGGAT
>CAZHVH010000554.1:0-2567 GCA_964535855.1 uncultured bacterium | reverse complement strand
GCCGGCGCGCCGATGATATGGCTCTTCCCATGGGCGAACAACAAAAACGTGCTTCTACAGGTGTTCGGCGGACGGTATTTCATGCGTGACGGAAGCTTTCGGACGTTGAGCGTAATGGCGAGTTTGGCCTTCCTCGCCCGCGGATACTATCCTCAGTTTATGGCGTATCAGTTGGAGGGTTTCAAGCTCACGGAGGGCACCCGCGTCAGCGCACGTCAGGTCGCTTTAGCGATTATGCTGGCGCTGTTGATCGGCCTTGCGATCGGATATTGGATGCACCTCACAACCTACTACGAATACGGCGCCAACATATTAGAGGGCGGAACGCCGGAGTGGGGTGGCACCCGAGGTGCCGGACTCATCCGACAGGAGTATAACCGGCTACACGGCCTGCTCGGCTCGACCGGCGCCCCTGATGTGCCCCGGAGCATAGCCGTTGGGTTCGGCTTCGTCTTCGCGCTGGGGATCGCGGTGTTGCGGCGTTCCATATTGAGCTTTCCACTTCATCCGCTCGGCTACGCCATGGTGACGGCCTACGGGGATCCGTTATGGGGGGCTTTCCTATCCGCATGGATCATCAAGAAAAGCGTCATCCGTCTCGGAGGGATCGGGCTTTATCGCAGATTGATCCCGTTGTTCCTCGGGATCACCCTAGGACATTTCTTCACTGCCGGAATCCTCTGGGGGATCCTGGGGACTATGGGTGAGGAGGTGTTCCGCGGTTACGGCGTCTGGTTCGGCTGATCGAGAAAGCACATCACAATTTAAGAGGGAGAGAGGTAAAACCATGATAACGCATATCCTGTTCACAGGCATGTTAACCTTCGCCGGATTTGATCTCTCATCCTACGAGGGTGGGGCGAAGGATGCCACTGAGGCGATTCAGGGGATGCTCGATAGGGCAGGCGAGAAGGGCGGCGGGGAGGTCTTTCTGCCCGCCGGGAGATATAGAATTGAGGGGAGCCTGCGGGTTCCCCCAGGTGTGACGCTGACCGGCACGTGGCGGTCACCCCATCATTCTGAAGGATTGCGGGGAACGGTTCTGCTCGCATATGGAGGTCGAGGCGATCAGAGCGGTCCCGCCCTCATAGAGCTCAGCCCGTCATCCGCCGTCAGGGGACTGACGATCCTCTATCCGGAGCAGACCGTTCCGGAGGTCATCCCGTATCCACCGGCGATCCGGGGTAGTGGAATGCACCCGTCTGTTATGGATGTCACCCTCGTTAACCCTTACATCGGAATCGATTTCAGCCGTCCTCACGAGCTACACTACATCCGAAACGTCTTCGGCTGTCCCCTGAGAATCGGCGTCATCATAGATGGATGCACCGATATAGGAAGGGTTGAAAACGTCCATTTCAACCCCCATTACTGGGCCAGATCCGGTGCTCAGAACGTCCCCGATTGGAAGGCGCTCTTGAGATATATCTGGGAAAACTGCGAGGCGTTCGTGATAGGACGATCCGACTGGGAGTATCATCTGAACACCTTCAGCTATGGCTGCCATATCGGTTATCACTTCGTTAAGAGTGAGCACGGCGCATGCAACGGCAACTTCTTGGGGATAGCCGCCGATTGGGCCTGGCGGGCGCTTTTGGTGGAACAGACTCAGAGACCCGGCCTGCTCATAACCAACGGCGAATGGGTTGGAGGAGAGGGTTCAGATGCGATGATTGAGGTCGCGGAGGGGAACGAAGGGGTCGTTCAGCTTTCCAACTGCAGCTTCTGGGGTCCGGCCGAACGTATAGCGTTGATAGCCGGAAGGGGCGTGGTGACCTTCTCCCAATGCAACTTCTGCCAATGGGACCACAGCAAACGTGGATATCCGGCCATAGAGGCCGTGGGCGGCTCACTCATCGTCCAGGGTTCGACCTTCTGGCTCGATAAAGCCCACCTTCTGCTTTCCGGCGATCTGAAGTCGGCGATCGTAAACGGCAATCTCTTCAGGGGAGAGCCCAGGATCGAAAACCGAGGCGATGCCGATCTTCAGGTTGGGCTTAATTCATCGATGAGATAAGGAAAGAGGATGAGATCGTGATTCCAGCGTCGTATGTCAAGGCCGCATACCGGACGATGCTCCGGGCGCTCGATTACGGCTGCGTCTACTACTGGTATCATGACCTGCAGGTCGGTATCCCGGCTCATTATCACCTGACCCGATATATGTTCCCGATCACCCCGACCGAATTACACGAGGGCTTCATCATCGGCGAGGAGCGCATCGTCACCAACCGCAGCGGTCTGTTCGGGTGGAACGATGCCTCAGAACGTGAGGTTCACGTGTTCGACGACGAGGGACGAGAGGTGGAGCGAAAGTTAGCGTCGCGCTATGCGAAGCTCATCGAGCGTGACGGAAAAACCTTCACCGAACTGCGTCTTCCGGAGGGGTGGAGCGCGGCGATCATTCGGAGGAGATGATGACCTAAGGTGAGGTGTAGATCATGGGGAAGCTCAGCTTAGGGGTTTTCCGCGTGGACGTCACGCCGCCGGTGGGACATCCGCTATGCGCGGGATGGACGAACCCCGCCGTGGGTGTCTCCGACCCGCTGTACGCCTTAGGCGTGGTA
>CAZHVH010000553.1:0-2574 GCA_964535855.1 uncultured bacterium | reverse complement strand
GTTGATTCGAAATTCAGCAAGCGCCTGAGGTCGCTGAGAGCTCAAAAGGGGTGGAGCCAGGAGATCCTCGCCCATGAAGCCAGGGTGAGTTCCAGAACGATAAAGAGGATGGAGAACATAAAGGAGGGCGAGGAAAGGCGGTTCCTTCCCTTGACGCTTTACTCCGTCGCCAGAGCCCTTGGAATCCCACCAAGCGATCTGATCGGCGAGCTATCTCTTGAGAAAATCGTCGTAGGTCCCATGCCCGGAGCCGTCGCCCATCACTTCAAAGATAGAACCGATGAGCTCCAAACCCTCCGTCGAAAACTGGAGGACGAGGAGATAAGGCTCATCCTCATCACCGGTAGAGGCGGCATCGGCAAGACCTCCCTGCTCGTCAAACTGCTTCGAGATCTGGGAAGGGAATTCAAGGAGGGGAAAACTCACGGTAGCATCATCTACATCCCCCTGGACCAGAGGGAATACCGCTCCCTCACCAAGATAGCTGAGCTCATCTGTCGAACGCTTGACCCCAAATCGGCCGAGGAGCTATTGGAGAGATGGAGCAGGGGATATTCCCTTGAGGAGAGATTGGAGTTCCTATTCCACCGCATACTTAACAGGGGGAGATACATCATAGCTCTGGACTCCCTGGAGGATCTCTTAGACGAGGGAAACCACATCAGCGATGAGTTCCCCGATCTGAGGGCTTTCCTGGAGAGATCTCTTGAATATGATCATCGAGCTAAGGTCATAGCGACGAGCAGACATGCCCTGATATTCAGTCCCCAGCTTGAGGGACACATAGGCGAACGTATGGAGGAGATCAAACTTGAGGAGGGGTTGCCTGAGGATGAGGCGATAGCCCTTCTCAGGGAGCTTGACCATGATGGGAAATTGGGCATCAGGGAGACGGCGGATGACATCCTTCGTCAGGTGGTGAGCCGCTGCTACGGAATCCCTCGAACGCTTGAGAGGATCGTCGGGACACTCAGGCAGAGGCGAACCCTGACCATCTCCAGGCTCCTGGAGGATGAAGCTGCTTTTGACCGTCTTATCGAGAATCCCGCTCGTGAGCTTTACGAAAGCCTGTCACAAGATGAGCGGCTCGTCATGCAGACGATCGCCGTCTATGGAAGGGCTGTCCCAGCCTCTGCCGTGCGGCATGTGCTCCCCGATCTTCCCGTTGACGATCTGCTCGATTCTCTTGTGAGAAACTACGCCGTCAGTTTCAGCTCCGGCCTTTTCTCGCTTCATCCGCTCGATAGAAGTTACATCTACCAGAGGATACCCGATATGGGGGAAAGATATACCAAATCGGCATTGCATCGACTTGCGGGGCGGTTCTACGTGAATCTCGCCCAAGCGATAAAAGGAGACCGATCCATGGATTCGATCTCATTGTGGGAGAGGGCGGTGAAATTCAGGTGGATGGAAGTTGCCGGACAGGCAATAGAGCACATATCTGCTGCAAAGGCGTGGGAGGATCTGATAGACATCCACGAGCTCGTCAGGGCCTTTTACCTCCTGGAAATGGATTTCGGAAATTCGGACGAATGCAAGAGGATCTGTCATCTCATGCTTGATGCATCGAAATCGGCATCCATCACATCCGAGGAGGCAGAATGGCTTCACAACTGGGCGGTCTTAAATCACAACCTCGGCAATTATGAACATGCCCGGCAGATCTGCCTTCAGGCTTTGAAGATAGCCCATCGGTCAGATAGGAAGATTCTTCAAGCCTCCCTGTTGCAGAGGCTTGGCATGCTGGCGCGCGATAACGGAGACCATAAGGAGGCGAGGAGATGGTACAGGAAAAGCGAGGAGGTTTTATCTCAAACTTACATAATAGGGGTCAGGTATGCTGAGCTTCTCGAAAAGGAGGGTTATCTCGATAAGGCGTTGGAAATCCAGAAGGAGGTTCTGAGCTCCTTCCCTCAAAGGCTTATCTCCACAGGATACCGCATAGCACGAATTTTGAGGAAACAGGGGAGATATGCCGATGCGAAAAGGTTGTGTGATAGATCTCTTACGGTGGCCAGGAATCTTGGTCGTAAGAGGTATCTCTCCAAGATTTTACTGGAGTTAGGGCGAATCATGGCGGCCTTCGAAAGATATGATAAAGCTCATAAGCTTTTGAGTGAGAGCATAAAGATATCCGTTTATCCCCGTGATAGGGTCAGGGTGCTCCATGCGATCGGTGATCTGAATCATCTGCTCGGCAGGCTGGACGAAGCTATCAGATATTACAAGGATGCGCTCTTCTTGAATTTCCCCTTTATGAGCTATAGCTGTGCCGTCAAGCTGGGAGCTGTCTGCCTTGAAAGAGGAGAGGTGGAAAAGGCCCAATATTATCTGGAGCAGGGTGTCAGATTGTGTCATATGCTGTTGAGTAAAACCCCCCGGCTTTATGATGTGGTTTACCATCTCGCCCTCGCTCGGCTCTGTCTGGGGAAGTTTGATGAATCCCTCGCCGCCTATAAACGAGCGATGGAGATCTGCGATGCGAAGGGCGTAATCGAGGAGAAAGCTCGTGATCTCCACCTTCTAAAGGGCGCGATGAAGGGGAATGAGGTGGAACGAGCGATAGAGACG
>CAZHVH010000552.1:0-2585 GCA_964535855.1 uncultured bacterium | reverse complement strand
GGGCGAAAAATCTTTCGCCCCTACTCAAGGGAAATAAGAACGATGGCGTTTTGTTATGGAGATGGGCAACCGATAGACGGCATACCCTCCGTTCTCGTAAACTTTCTCCAGATCAAGCTTTCTGCCTTTAGGCACTACCAGGTATGAGGCGCCGTATTTCCTGGCCAGATCGATGTATCGTTCCTCAGATAGCGAGTCATACCCCCTTCCTCCCCCGCCGAGATCCCTCATCCGCCTCCACCACTCGTATGAGTATTCGATATCGAAATACTGTTGCGTCCCATCCTTCCAATCCCCGACTATCCCCCTCTCGGAGAATATCCTGAACCCCTCCCTGTAAGGCGGTGTGATAAACAGGGCGTCCCTCGGTGTGTTTCGCTTGGCCCAAAGCTGCACATCCCGCCAACTGTCCTTGAACCTGTCGGGTGGATGAAACAGGGAGAAAGCGGCCGGAGCTAAGTATATGAGGGAGAAACCGGCGATCAGCACGGTCAAACCGAGCTTTAGCCTTTGATCGGGGATCGTTTTGACCCACAGCGATAGAAGCGCCATCATGAGGGCCAAAAGAAGCAGGCGGTTCTCGAAGATCGTCCTCAAAAGGCCAACTATGGGATCGAACGCGACCGAGCCCGGGAATTGAGTATGTTTCACATACATTCGTAACAGCATCGATCCTAAAACGATCATCAGGACGCCGGGATGTCTGTCCCCTTCCCTCCATTCGAGGGCTAACAACAGGGCAAGGGCGAGCGGGACAAAGGGATAATACTGCGGGAGGAAGAGGGTGGCGAAACTCAGGAGAGCGACTAACTTATGAAAGGTTGATCCCTCCCATAGCCTCCTCAGGTAGTTGGAGATGTAGAGCATAGAGATGATGGTTAGGTATACCGTGCTCCGGAACAATTGAGCGCGCAGGATAAGCTGCACCGGACGATATTCCGCGAAGACCACACCTAAAACGCATAAGAGGGTGATCGCACAGCAGAAGAGGATCACCCTCCTGTGAAAGGCGGATGGAGGTTTATAGCGCATGGCTAGAACGAAGAAGGCGAGCAGCATGAGGTAATCCACGAAACGCTCCCTCCTCCAGGAGAAGGGGAAACTGTGATGGGAGGATCGAATCCTCAGCAGTCTCACCCACTCGTCCGTCGCGGGTGTATACGACCTCAAACTCCATATCAGGACGGGCGACGCTAGGATCAGATAAGCGGAGAACGGGAGAACGATCCGTTCGATCAGAAACCTCCTTAAGCCGGCCTCCCGCCGGCCGTAAAATAGATCACGGCCGACCTCGAAAAGCGTGCAAAGGCTCAACATGCAGAAGGCGTAGAAGGAGACGAGCATGTGGAAGTTTGCCGTTGCACCCAGGATCGAAAACGCCATCACGCGTTTCCCCCTCAGGAAGAGGAGTATGGCGAGAAGACCAAAGGGCAGGAGGACGAACGATGGATACATCCCTCCCAGGTAGATGGCGCCTTTGCCGAGCACCAGCCTCTTAGGCAACATCAGTGTGAGCAGCAGGACGGCGCTGAACCGGTCATCGAACAGTTGAAGGCTCAGCCGATACAGAATGAAGAGAAACAGGGTCACGGAGATCAGATGGATCGTGAAGAAGATGATCTCCAGGTTTCCGAAGATCCGTGTCAGAACGGAGAGGAACAGGGGGAAATAGCTGACATACCTCTTGGAGGTCGCTATCATCGGGTCGTTGGGATACAGGGTCGGGTCGATGATATGCTTCATGAACGGTATGTGCACGGCATGATCGGAGATGCCGAACGAATACCCTCGCCAGACCGTCATGAAGAGGGCCAAGGCGAACAGCGCCGTCAAAGTCAGGGAGATTTTCAGCGGAGTTTCACGCTCGCCCATATCGTCGACAGCTTATCTTCCGGTTCGACCGGGGAGGGTCCCTCCAGATCTGTCACCCTGAAGAGGGCGACGTGGATCTTCCCGGACCACACCTGTATCCCGACCTCGCCGGAGGAGTAGGTTTTATCCTCCGCCTCCAGCATCCACTTCTCAGGTTCAGGCTCGCCAGCGTTCCAGGTCTTGAGCTGTAATGAGTTGCCCTTCAACCTCCATTTCACCCAGTTCCATTCCCCTTTGCTTCTGAGATCGGGCAAGATGGCGAGCACGGGGGCCTGCGCTCCGTCCCCCACGTTCACGTGGAAACCCGAATCGGCATCCAGCTCCATCACGTATCCCACCCACATCTTCTTCTGAACCGATTGCTCTATGTCGGCTCTGGCGAACAGCGGTCCGTCAGCGTCCCTATCGGGATTCTGGTTCACCTCCATATCCTTCCACAATATCTCGATGATCCCATCCTCGAAGACCATGCCCTTGACGTAGATGCCCATTATCGAGGCGCCGTTATCGATGCTCAGGACCTTCGGACCGTATTCCGGTGCGGATTTGTCCTCAACCACCTCGATTTCAGGGTTGCCCAGCACGACCCATTTGGACTCATCGAAACCCTCGCTGAAGTCGGTCTCGAACAGCGTCTTGCCCTCCGATAGGGGAAGAAACATGATGGAGATCAAACCGATCGATACGCACGCCATCAGGCGCATTCCATCACC
>CAZHVH010000551.1:0-2587 GCA_964535855.1 uncultured bacterium | reverse complement strand
TCTTCATCGTTTGCCCTCCGGGTTGATTATACTGGTCATCTCCTCAGCGGTTATCCTCCCGCCGGGGCCGGTGAATTGAAGCGTGACCCTGTTTATCACATCCCCCTCCTCAACCGCCTTGACGTCCAACGTGATCTCCACCTTACCGCCCGGTTCGATCTCACCCAGATCGAGGGATAAGACCCCATCTTTGAAGACCGGCTGTCCGACGGCACATTTGGCGTTAAGGTACTTCAGCTTTGACGGGATCTCATCGACGATTTTAACCGATCCGGCCTTGGCCGAGCCAGCGTTGGTCACGAGGATCGTATAGGAGAACTCATCCCCCAGTATGACGGGGTCCTCGCTGTCGGAGATCTCCACCTTCAACTCCGGCCTTGCCACGGCCACCAGGGTGACGGTGGCTTGGGCCGATCCCCCTCGAGGGGAGCTCGCCTTGAAGGTCAGCTCATATCTGCCGGGCGATGTGGGGAGTATCCTGAGCCTGACGGGTTTGGATCCCCCCGCGCCGATCCTGCCGATCTGAATTTCACTCCTGCCGCCGTCGATCTTCACCTCATTCGGTGAGCTTATCTCGATCTTCACGCCATCGGCATCGCTCGTGCCCGAGTTTTCAAGCTTCAGCTCCACCTCGTAGCTCCTTCCGACCTTGGCCGCCAAGATGTTATGGGAGGGGGTGAAGCTTAACCTGGGAGCGGTCACCCTCGTGATGGCCTCATCCGTGAGGCTCATATCGCCGTAGATCGCCTCCCCTTTTATCTCCCAGATCCCCTCCTCTGAGGGGCTGAGGATCATCGTGAAGGATTTCGAACTCCCTGGAGAGATCCGGCCGCTCTCCCACGTAACCGTCTCCCCCTTCTCGTCCGTCTCCCCATCGATCGCCCTCACAAGCTCCATCCCTCCTGCCGGGATATGGGCCTTCAGCTTAACGCCGTCAACTGGACGGTCGCCCTCATTGCTCAGGGAGAGCATATACGTGATCTGCGAGCCAGGGGTTGCCATCTCCGGCCCGTTCACGGACAGCTTGAGCCGAGGCGGGACGACCTCCATGCTCACCTCGCCTATGCTCTGTATCCCCTCCGCCTCAGTTGCTGAGACGGCGCATTTTTGGGCTCCCGACCTGAGAGGCACCACCTCCATAGACACCCTCACCCTTTTGCCCGGGGCTATCTCATCGATATCCGGAATCGCCTCAACGAGCTTGAAACCCTCGGACGCCAGATCCAGATGGACCTTCCTGGCGGAGGATGTCCCCGAATTGGAAAGCTCGACCTGCAATTTCACCTCCTCCATCATGTTCGCCCTGGCGGGTCCCTGGACCGATATCTTCAACTGAGGGGCCCTCCACTCCGTCGACACCCTCTCCTCGCCTATGATCTGCCCCGATCGATCGAACAGCTCGGCCTTTATGATGACCTTCCCCAACCCCGGCTCAGTCAATCTCAAAGCGGCCTCGGCGAGGCCCTCAGCGTCAGAACGGAGGATTATCTCCTTATCCCCGTTTTCGAAAAGCGCCTCTATCAGCCCCTCGGTCTTCAGGATCGAATAGCTCACCCCCGCACCTTCGATCGGGGAGCCGTCCGTGGCCTTGAAGACCTTCGTCCTGAGCTTAACCGTGTTGTGGGCGTTATCCGAGAAATCCACCACATTTACGGAATCAGGGGGGAACTCCCAGGCGATATCCAGCCACCGACAGGTGACGTATGCGGTCCTCTGGGAGCTCATGGGTATGGAGGGACAGATGACCACAACCCTTGTCTGCCCCGGATATGTCGCCGATATCCCCACCCATGTATCGCCAGGTCCCAGTTTCAAGCTCTTGCCGTCCTTGGGATTTCGTTTCAGATCGAGCGATGAGGAATTCGTATACGTGATGGCGTATCTGTTGTTCACCTTACCTCCGTCATCCGCCTCGACGATATCGCCGGTCGAACCGGGGAAATCGCTCAACACCCACTCCACCCTCACGTTGGGCACGGGATTGCCCCTGGAATCGATCGTCCTGACGACGATCAGATGCTCCGTCATCACCGGATTGACGTCGATCTCGGGGGTGTCATCCTCCGTAGGCTGGAGGATCAGCATGGCCGGATGACCGTTCGAAACGGAGGCCTCACGGGGCAGGATGGGAACGTATAGCCTCTCCCCCGGCATGATGAGTTCGGGATCGGAGATGATGTTGACCTTCAGGAACTCCCGCCATCTGTCCCTTGAGCCCAGATATTCCTCGGCGAGCTTGCGCAGCGTGTCGCCCTCCTTGATGATCACCACCTTGGTGGGTATGTCCACGCCCTCCCGTTTAACTATCCGCGACTGGGATAACGCCGGGAGAAACAAAAGGAGAAGCGATACGATAAGCATCCCTCTTTTCATCCCACACCACCTCACCGGCCCAGCTCCAGATATACAGTATCGGCGTTCTGCGCCGTTATCACCAGCCGCCCGGCCTTAACCGGCCTGTCGAATTTGATGCCGATCGTCCTGCCATCTCCGTTTATGATGTCGAAGAAGTTGTCGCTGTATGAGATGGGCTCGGCATCGCCCTCGAACCTGAGCTGAACCAATCTGGCGTAGCCGTCCGAGTATA
>CAZHVH010000550.1:0-2591 GCA_964535855.1 uncultured bacterium | reverse complement strand
TACTCAAGGGAAATAAGAGCGAATCTAAATGCTAAGGAGGATAAGACGGTGAAAATCTACCTGATGACCGATTTAGAAGGCGTGGCCGGGGTGCTTAACTTTGAGGAGTGGACCGGACCGGGTAAGCCTTACTATGAGTTAGCCAAGGAGTTTCTGACCCTGGAGGTAAACGCGGCGATTGACGGCTTCTTCGAAGGAGGAGCGAAGGAGATACTGGTGGTGGACGGTCACGGTCCCGGCGGTATCAACATCAAACTCCTCGATCCACGAGTGGATTACCTCCGCGGTTGGGGAGAGGGCCCCTGGCCCTTCATGTTGGATGAGACCTTCGATGCGGTTGCATGGGTGGGCCAGCACGCCAAGTCGGGAACCGAATACGCTCATCTCGCTCATACCCAGAGCACAGCTTACCTCGACCTCTCCATTAACGGCATCTCGATCGGTGAGCTGGGCCAACTGGCGATGTGCGCCAGCGAATTGGGCGTGCGATCCATCTTCGCCTCGGGGGACGAGGCTCTGACGAAAGAGGCGAAAGCCTTGATCCCAGGTATAGAAACGGTAGCCGTGAAACGCGGGATAAGGCCGGGCACCGGAGATGAGCTGACAAGGGAGGAATACGCCCGTTTCACCTCCTCCGCCATTCACGTTCATCCCGTTCGCGCTCGCCAGCTCATCCGCGAGGGGGCGCTGAGGGCCATTCAACGGGCTAAAAAGGAGGAGTTCGGCATCATACCCCTCAAGCCTCCGTTCGAGCGGGTGGCTAAGTTCCGAGCGAGCAAGGATAACCCACGGAAAACCATATCGCGGGAGACGCATCCGACGAGCGTCATCGCTTTGATGAACATGCCCTTTAATCCGCAACCGATGGAAGAGGATTAGAGCCATATAGGCGGAGATAGGTGATGCTCTGTGGCAAGATAACGGCGGAGAGGATACGCCAGACGATCCCAGGGCTGTCGCCCTATCTCGGCGTTGTCGCCGCTATCTTCATCTACTCACTGATTCAGACTCAACATTTCACGCCCGCCTATCAGGAGGTGGACCCCGACGGTTATCTGTTTCTCGCCAAGCGTATAGCACATCTGCAATCGCCGGCAGTGAGGGAGGAAGACCCGTTTATGTATCAGAGCCACGTCTGGGTTGAGACGCCCCAAGGAAAGGTGGTGCCCAAGTTCGCGCCCGGTTATCCTCTCCTGTTGGCGATCTTCTATCGGATCGGAGGCGATGAGGCGATGTTCCTGGTAAGCCCTTTGATGGGTGGGCTGGGGTTGATCGGCGCATATCTGCTCTTTTCACTCTGGATGTCCCCCGCTGCGGCAGCTTTGGGCGTCTGGACATTGGCTCTCAATCCCATGTATCTGGTCTACTCGGGCTATCTCCTCTCCCACGCCTCAAACACCTGTTTCATCATATGGGGTATGTACTTTCTATGGAGATGGCTCCGTCGAGGTTCGGCGAGATCGGGGATCGGGGCGGGACTGCTTCTGGGATTCGCTTCTACGATCCGCCACACCAGCATATTGATGGGAGGTGTGGTGCTGATCGCAATCTTTAGCCGTTGGCTGCGGGAACGCGGTTCAACCGCCCGAGGGATCTCCATACTGTTGGGATGTTACGCCATCTTTCCGATATTGCTGATGATCTATAACTGGAGGATTTTCGGCCATCCTCTGGTCACGGGATACGCCCTCACACACGAGCAGGAGTCGTTTTCGCTGAGGTTCCTCCGCCGGAATATCGGCATGATGATAAGAGGGCTTAACACCACGGCGCTCCTCCTGATCTTTCCCCTGGGGCTGGCGGGGATGATATCGATAGGACATCCGTGGGAACGACTGATGCGGATTTCCTGGTTTCTGCCGATCGTGCTGCTATATGCATCCTACTACTGGGCTCCTCAGGGCATGCCCTATCTCCGTTTCACGATCTGCACCTTTCCTGTTATGGTTGGATCGGCTTTGCTCCTGATGGATAGGATATCCGATGAACACCCGGCTAGAAGCTGGATGCAGCGATGCACCATGATCCTTTTCGTGGCGCTGCTCGTGATCCTTCGATACAATGAGGCACAGCGCAGTATGCGTCAGATCGTCTCCGATCCGGGCTCGCGCGCCGTTGCTCTCGGAGCTCGGATGCTCTCCCGAACCTTACGGCCAAACGCCGTGATCTTCTCGCAGAGGCCGTTTTTCTGCTACATCGGCACGCGCGAGAGGTTTCGCTTTTATGACCTTCAGCGCTTCAAGACCTTCCTGAGCTCCTCCGTGCTTCGTCAGCCTAAACGTACCGAGCGCCTGCGTAAACTGTACGCCTCCTTAGGTCAGTCCGGAATGATCCGGAAGAAGCGGGAGCTGATACGTTCCTACCTCGAGAGGGGGAAACAGGTCGTCTTCCTCATCCCCCAGAGAGCGTTGAAGGATGAGCGGGAGCAATTGGACGGCGGTTTCAGGTTCGTTCTGCTGAGGATGTTGGACGTTCCCATCAAATCGCCTCCCGAGAAATGGGGCCTCTATCAGGTGATGCTGAACAGGGGCATCCCTTGAAGGGCACTGCACGAAATGGGGCATTTTAACGTGTACGTGCCCGATTTCGGG
>CAZHVH010000549.1:0-2600 GCA_964535855.1 uncultured bacterium | reverse complement strand
CGATCTCAGCCTCCAGATGTTTCCTCTTCTCCTCGAAAAGGGCCGTCTCCTGCGCCATCTCCGCCTGATATCTCGCCTCGACCGCCTGTAACATCTGCTGTTGAGCATCCTTAGCCTTCTTGACCTCCTCCTCAATCTGTGCCAGCCGCTGTTGATACCATTCCTCCAGCTTCTGCCTCTTATACTCCGTCTCATCCAGGGTCAACCGCTTCAGTTCGTCATTCAGGCTCGCCGCGAGATCCGCTATCTTGGAGTTATGTCTTTCAAAGGCGTCTGAAGCTTCCCGATATCTCTCCTCCAGGAAAGAGATAAAGTCGGAATAGATGGTCTTAAGCTGGCCGATCTTCTCCTCCGCTCCGCCCACGTCTTCATCTCTCATCGAAGCGACCTGATAGAACAGGTTCTGATACGCCGCCGCTATGTCGGTGAGGCTCGCCTCCTCGGAATCCTTCATCTCCTTGATCTGGTCTTTCGCCTGAGAGACGAACTCCCCCAAAGCTCCCGCTTTCCTCTGATTGATCTCCTCCGTGAGATCTGCCAGGACCTTCTGCCTGTTCTCCTCCGAGCCGTAGTAATCCGCCGATAGGGCTTCCGCTTGAGTGTAGAGATTTTGAAGTTGAGAGATAACCTCAGCGGAGTATTTCCCGTAGACGCCCTCGATCTCGCTGATCTTCGCTTGCTCATCGGACAGCCATGCCTGGGTGGCTTCCGCTCTTTTCTCCTTCAGAGCCTCGATTTTCGAGAGGATCTCATCCTGAAGCTTACCCTGAAGCTGGATGATCTGCTCGTCGACCTTTTGAACGAGATCGGGATAAGCCGAGTATTCATTCCTCATCCGATCAAGAGCCTGGATCTGCTCCTCAATCGACATGTTATGAGCCGCCGCCTCGAACTTGAAGTTCTCCAGGGCCATCTTAAGGCGCTGCTCCATCAACCGCTTGGAGACACCCGCCGCCCTCTGATCCGCCTGGATCTTTACTCCAGCCGTTCTTTTCGCCGAGCTTTCGATCGCCTGGGATGTCTCCTCCTCCTTTCCCTTTAGCCCGTCCATGAGCTTCGAGAACTCATCCTTCACGCCTTTAACCAGGCTGGTCGCTCCGGAGGCAACCGCCTCTCCCGTCTTAACGGCTACATCGGCAGCCTGCTGGACGGCCTGAGAAGCCGCATCACCGATCCCGGCGAAGCCCTTCTTCATCTGCTCGATGCCCGCCTTAGCTCCCTTGATCGTGAGCATCTTCAGGAAGCCCATGAACACATCGCCGATCGAGGAGAAGAGGCTCTTGAACCAGTTTCCGAGCGAGGAGAAGAGGGATTTCATCCCGTTGACGAATCCCTTCGCACCGGCCTTGACCTGATCAAAGTATTTGATCAGGAGAACCACAGCAGTTGCCAGACCGCCGATTGCCGCAACCGCTATCCCGATCGGTCCAGCCAATCCCGCCAGGAGAGGAGTGACCGTCGCTATCGCCTGTCCAAAAGAGACCAGTTGAGGCAGAAGCACCAAAGCCGCTCCCGTTATCCCCGCTATCGCTCCGGCGACCGCCGTTGCGATGGCGATGAACTTCTGAAGCGGAGCTGGTAAATTCGAGAAGAACCCGACCACCTTCTCAAGAACCGAAAGGAGACTCGAAAGGGCATCTTTAACAAGAGGAAGGATGCTCGATCCAAGCTCGACCATTCCTTTTTGAGCTAACGCTCGTATTTTTGAAAGAAGGAAGGAGACGGTCTCGCTTTGTTTCTGGAAAGCCTGATCTGTTGCTCCGACTGAATCCCTCATAGAATCCAGAGTCTGGCTGAAATCCTTCATATCACCCGCCAGGAGCCTCTGGACACCTCGGAAAGCCTCCTGTTCTGTGAAGATTTCGCCCAAAGCCTCGACATTTCCGCCTATCGCTACCCTTAGATCCGCTAAAACGCCCGATAGCCCTTTCGTAGCCAAGGCCGAGGCATCAAGCTGAACTCCATATTCAGCCGCAGCTTTAAGAGCCTGATCGGTCGGATTGATGATCGAAGAGATCACTGCCGCAAGCTCGGTCGTCGCCTGAGCCGCAGATGGAGCTGTCTTCGACATGGTCGCAAGGGCTGCGAGCATCTCGTCCATCGGAACGCCAGCTTGAGCCGCCGTTCCGGCGACCCGACCGATCGAGGACGCCCATTCGCCGAAGGTCGGAATGCCCTGATCAACGAGCTTAAAGAGCTTATCGGAAACCATCGCTGCTTGATCGGCGCTGAGATTGTAGGAGGCGAGCATCGTCCGAAGAACATCGACCGAATCGGTGAGTGAAGAGACTCCGGCGACGGCGGTCTTACCGGCGACCTCCAGGAACTTGATGGCATCCGCTCCCTCATATCCCGCGGAGGTGACCTTATATAGAGCCTGGGTCACATCGCCCAGAGATTTTCCTGTCTCCGTCGAAAGCCGCAAAACAGCATCCGCTAGAGATTGCATCGAGACCTTCGATTCATCCACCAGCGTAGCAACCTCAGCCATTCCCTTCTGAAAATCGATAGCGCTTTTAGCCGAGAGAGCCATCGCTCCCGACAAAGCTCCACCGGCAGCGGTCGCCGCGAACCCGATCTTCCGAAGGGAATCCGCCGTG
>CAZHVH010000548.1:0-2600 GCA_964535855.1 uncultured bacterium | reverse complement strand
CGAGCATAGCGATCAGCGGCGATGAGATCTGGTTCGGAACCAGCGGCGGCATATCAATCTACAACCGAAAAACACAAGATTGGGTGACATACACAACCCAGGACGGACTGCCCAGCGATAACGTCACCTCTCTGGCCTGGGACGGAAAATTTATGTGGATAGGAACCTTCGACGCGGGATTGGTCAGGTTTGACCCACGGACGAAATCCCAGAGGGTTTTCACCAGAGAGGACGGTCTGGCGCATAATGGGGTGCTATCCATAGCTGTGGACGGCGATCTGATATGGGTGGGAACGCAGGACGGACTGTCCAGATACGATCCCAAAACCGATTCCTGGACGAACTACAGGGCGAGGTAAATCAAAGGGGCGACCTGGCGGTCGCCCTTATCCCCCTCACCTTCATGGCCTGATCTTTGGGAACGACGATGGTGATTACCGCTGTGTGGTCGAACCTCTTGGAATTTAAGGCCCTGACGACGAGCGCTGAACAGACAACCTTTCCTTCCCGATCTAATCCTTCCACCATCTCACCTTTCCTCGGCATGGGCAGGAACTCATAGGGGATCTGAAGGGCGGCCTCATCCTCGGAGTAGCTCATATCCACCACGAAGATCGCCAGACCTGGACAGGCCGGCACGCATAGCCCACATCCCGTGCATCTATCCTCGATCAGCCGCGGCAAATTCGTTATCGGCTCGCCCACCTGTATCGCCCCGTTGGGACAGGCATCCTCGCACGGGTTACACGGTATTTCCTGTGCACACTCGATCACGGCGACGGGTCCCCGATTCAGTCTCTCCTTCGAGGGCATGCCCGGCAGCCCGGCCAGTTCTTCATCTGATAAAACGCCGTCTCTCTCCAGGCTCATTCCACGCCATACCGTCTCTGCAGCCTCTCTTTCGCCCTCCTCCTCATCCGACCGAAGGGACCGCTTCGTAGCTCGCTCAGCCTCTTAAGAACCTCTCCTTTCCTGTCTCTCGCCTCATCGGACCTCAGGTATCCCAGTGACTCGGCTATGGCTATCCCCGCCAGCTTTCCCTCCTCCATGGCCGTGCTCGCCTCCTCCACTCCGGCGATATCTCCGGCGACGTATATCCCCGGCACGGTGGTTTCCATATTCGAGTTATGGATCGGCACATGTCCTCCGAGCTCGGGTATGTATTCGAACCGACAGCCCGCCATCCAGGCGAGCTCCGCAAGCGGCGAAAGTCCCACGGCCAGACAGATCAAATCCACCTCATGCTCCTCCTCCGTCCCCGGAATCTGTTGCCAATTCCCATCCAGTTTGACCAAAACTGCCCTTTCGACCTCCTCTTTTCCTCCGGCCTCCTTTATGGTCGTGGACGTTAGAATGGGCACGCCGTATCTCCTCAATTTGCTCGCGTGCACGCCATAGCCTCCTATCCTGGGAGCCGCCTCCACGACGGCGATCACCTGTGCGCCGGCCTGCAGGAGCTGATAGCTGACGATCAGCCCTACGTTGCCCGATCCGATCATGATCGCTCTCCTGCCCGGAAGGACGCGATGGATGTTCATCATCGTCTGGACGGCCCCCGCTCCCATCACCCCGGGCAGCGTCCAGCCGGGGAAGGCCAGAGCGTTCTCCGTGGCGCCCGTGGCAAGGAGTATCTTATCCGCCCTCAACAGGATGTTCCTCCGATCGTGGATTATCCCGAGGGTGTGCTCCTTGAAGATCCCCCAGACAACTGAGTCGAGCATAACATCGACGCCCAATCTCTCGACCTCCTTAAGCAACCTCATCCCGATCTCGAACCCTCTGACGCCGGCATAATGCTCTTTGGAGCCGAAGAACTTATGTATCTGTTTGAAGAGCTGCCCGCCGGGCTTTCGATTTTCATCGATCAGCGTGACATGTACTCCGGCGCTGGCTGCCTCCACCGCTGCCGAAAGGCCGGCCGGTCCGGCACCAACGATCGCCAGCTCAGTTCTCCTCATCGGACACACCGTGCTGAGTTCGGATCTTCATCCCCGCTTTCACGGGCGTGACGCAGGTCCTGACGTTGGGTCTGCCGTCGACGACCATCATGCAATCGGTACATCGACCGATAGCGCAGAACACCCCTCGGGGCTCATGAAGCTTTCGCGTATATCGAAACACCTTCCTCCCCGCGGCCATGAGCGCCGCGGCGATCGGCTCCCCCTCGATCGCCTGGATAACCTCGCCGTCCACCTCGATCTCGACGAGCTTCCCCTTTTTTAGCCTTCCCAATATGGGATGTTCTTCGATCCGCATATCCTCTTTCACCTTACCAAATTTAAAGTGAAGTTTATCCCTCGCCGAAAACGGCGGCATGTGAAATGCCGCCCTACGAAAGCGCTACTATAATCGCTGACCGCCCTTCTGTAGGCGTGTTGGTCAGGGGTAGGGGGTAAGGTTACCCCCATTTTTTGGACAAAGAGATGGTTCACAATTAGGGTAACAATTTCAGCTGTTGTAGGGGCTAGGCATTCTTCTTTGAATGCCTAGCCCCTACAGTTCGATCCACCGACTTTCGTAGGGCGGCACTTTATGTGCCGCCGAAATCCGGCAGGGGATAAACCCCCACCCTACGGGAAAAGTGTTACCATAATTCCCGA
>CAZHVH010000547.1:0-2604 GCA_964535855.1 uncultured bacterium | reverse complement strand
TCGCCGCCACCTACAACGCCGATGAGAAAAGCAACCAATTGAAGGTCTACGTCAACGGCGTCTTCAGCGGTTCAAGCACTCGCCCCGGCAAGGTAGCCCCGACGGCGAACCCCGTCGAGATCGGAAGATGGGGAGGAGGCTCTTACTTCGTCGGCATCATAGACGAAGCAGCTATCTTCAACGTCGCCCTTACCGAGAAGGATATCCAGACCGTTATGGAGTCCGGCCTTCAGAAGATAATAAGCGGGCAACTGGCGGTGGAGCCCTCTGGAAAGTTGGCAACTCTCTGGGGGAGGATAAGGAGATAAGCAGGTTTTTTCCCTGAGATGGTTATAACAAGCCTCAAAAATCCATCTGTCAAACTGGCCCGATCCCTGCATCATAGGAAACATCGAAGGGCACACGGCAGGTTTCTCGTCGAAGGGATACGCCTTCTTAAGGAGGCGATCGAGGCAGGGGCTGAACTGGAGATCATATTTCACTGTCCCGAAAGGCTCAAAAGCGATATAGGGCTCGACCTTCTGGAGGAGGCCCAAAGGATGGGGATAAGAGTCCTTCAGGTCTCCGAACGGGTTATCGAGTCCATCTCGCTCAGGGACAACCCACAGGGCATCATCGGGGTGGCGAAGATCTTCCGGACCGATCTGAACGAGATACCCCTCTCAGGCCGGACGTGTCTCCTCTGGGCGCATGAGATAAGGGATCCGGGCAATATCGGGACGATGATCAGGACGTGCGATGCCTTCGGCGTGGATGGGTTTATCCTGACGGGCCGCTCAGCCGATCCATTCGATCCAAAGAGCATCAGGGCGTCAATGGGCTCGATCTTCGCCGTCCCACTTATCCTTGAGAGGGAACTTGACGATGTGATGGGATTTCTGAAGGGGAAGGGGTTCCATCTGCTGGCCACATCCCCTCATGCCGAGCGAGTTTCCTGCAGGATGGCATACCCCTTCCCGCTCGCCGTCATGGTGGGCAATGAGGGGGAGGGGCTGCCGGAGTGGCTAATGAGGGCGGCCGATGAAAGGGTGAGAATACCGATGGTGGGGAGGGCTGACTCGCTGAACGTCTCAGTGGCGGCGGGCGTGATACTGTACGAGGCCCTCCTTCGATCGGAAAAATCGAGGAGGATGGGATGAACAAGGCAAAGGTGACCATATGGGTTGATGAGGTGAAGGGCCGGATCGATCCCGACATCTACGGCCACTTCGCCGAACATCTGGGAGGATGCATCTACGACGGGATATGGGTCGGTGAAAACTCGGAGATCCCAAACGAGGGGGGAATCCGAAAGGATACCGCTCAGGCTTTCAAGGAGCTATCCCCTCCCATCCTTCGATGGCCTGGAGGATGTTTCGCCGACGCATATCACTTCGAGGACGGCATAGGGCCGAGGGAAAAACGGCCAAGACGGTGGAACATCTGGTGGGAACAGGAGGAGTCGAACCAGTTCGGCACGGACGAGTTCATAAGGTTCTGCAGGATGACGGGCGCGAAAGCCTACATCTGCCTCAACGTCGGTTCGGGCTCCATAGAGGAGGCCCTGAACTGGATGGAATATTGCAATTCCTCCGCCGATGTCCATTACGCCAACCTGCGACGCCAAAACGGACAACCCGAACCCTACAACGTCGGATACTGGTCCGTGGGAAATGAAAATTGGGGTTGCGGCGGGCCGTTCGATCCGGAGGATTACGGGAAGGTCTACCGTAGGTTCGTAAATTACCTCCGCAGAGCTAACCCGGACGTCAAGTTCATCGCATGCGGAGGAGGGGCCGAGTGGAACGAGGGTTTCTTCAAGGGCTTAGGAGACAGGCCCTATATGGTGGACTATCTCTCCATACACAGATACTTCCATGCGGGCAACGACGTGGATTTCTCCGACTCGGATTACTATGACCTGATGGCGCAGGTCAAATCGCTTGAGGATTACATAGAGCTTACGGCAAAGCAGATAGAGACCTTCGCTCGAGGTCGGAAGAAGATCTGGATAGCGCTCGACGAATGGGGGGTGTGGCATCCGCAGGCCAGAGTTCCAAACGGGCTGTGGCAACAGAACACGCTCAGGGACGCCATCTTCGCCGCCCGTGTCCTGAACCTGTTGAACCTCCACTGCGATAAGGTCGGTATGGCCAACATCGCTCAGACGTTCAACGTGCTGCAGTGTGTCGCCTTCACCGAAGGGCCGAAGATGTGTTTGACCCCGACCTACTGGACGTTTCATATGTTCAAAGGACATATGGGAGCTGAGCTTCTGAGATGTGAGACGGATTCGGCGCTGACGTTTAAGGTCGACGGCGGAGACCTCCCCGCCTTAGATCTTTCAGCCTCTCGGAATAAGGGGGAGATCACTCTGACCCTGGTCAACCAGCATCTGACGGAGGATGTGAAGGTGAAGGTCGCTCTTATAGGAGCAAGGGCGAATGATTGCGCTATGAGGGTTTTAACGGCCGAGGATCCGAGAGCACATAACACCTTCGAGAGACCGGATGTCGTCAGACCCATGGAGGGAGAGTTTGAGGTTTCGGACGGGGAGGTTACCGCCCTGTTGCCCTCGAAATCCGTGGTACTTCTGGAGATTAAGACATAAGGGGAATCCCCTCC
>CAZHVH010000546.1:0-2616 GCA_964535855.1 uncultured bacterium | reverse complement strand
GAACGCCGAGATCAAGGAGTTGGCTTCCCGCTATATAATCAACACCTATGGCGAAAGGGAGATCGCCCTCGTACGCGGAGAGGGATGTTATGTTTGGGACGCCGACGGCAAAAGATATCTGGATTTTCTGGGCGGTATAGCGGTCAACTCGCTCGGTCACTGCCATCCCAACGTGGTCGAAGCGATCAAAAGGCAGGCCGAAACCCTGATCCACTGCTCAAACCTCTATTACATCGAGCCCCAGGCGAGATTGGCACGGCTTTTGGCCGAAAACTCATTCGCGGATCAATGTTTCTTCTGTAACAGCGGGGCGGAGGCGAACGAGGCGGCTATAAAGCTGGCGAGAAAATACTCTAAGGAGAAAATTGATCCCGGAAGATATGAGATCATCACCATGCTCAACTCCTTCCATGGAAGGACCCTGGCGACCATAACGGCCACAGGGCAGACGAAGTATCATAAGGGGTTCGAGCCTCTGATGCCTGGATTTAAGTATGTGCCCTTCAACGATCTTGAAGCCGTTGAAAAGGCGATAGACGAGAAAACCTGTGCCGTGATGGTGGAGCCCGTTCAATCCGAAGGCGGCGTTCACATCCCCGATCCGGATTATCTCAAAGGACTGCGTCGGATCTGTGACGAGCGTAAGTTGCTTCTGATTCTAGACGAAGTTCAGACTGCGATGGGGAGACTGGGCACCCTTTTCGGATACGAGTATTTCGACGTCGAGCCGGATATCATAACCATGGCGAAGGCCCTGGGAGGCGGGGTGCCCATAGGGGCGATGCTGACAAAGAAACATATTGCCGAGAGCCTCACGCCAGGATCCCATGCCTCCACCTTCGGCGGAAATCCGCTAGCATGTGCCGCTGCCATCGCAGCTTTTAAAACCACCATCGAGGAAAAACTGCCACAAAACGCTGCCCGAATGGGGGAATACCTCAGGGAAAAACTTGAGGGACTGAAGGATAAATTCCCCTTTATCAAACAGATCAGAGGAATAGGCTTGATCGTCGGGGTAGAACTGGATCGAGATGCCAAGCCCTATGCCGCCAGATGTGTTCAGAAAGGGCTCTTAACGATAGCCACGGCCAATACCGTTATAAGATTTCTACCGCCTCTGATAATAAATGAAGCTCATGTCGATGAGGCGGTTGGGATACTTGAGGAGGCTCTCAGGGAGGATGGCTGATCTGGGATGGCTCACCACATATGACCCGAGGATGTTCCTCGCCCGGGCGATAGAGAGGGCTATCGAACGGGATCTGCTGACGGATGAGATCCAGGACAAGTTGGTGCGGGATGCCGCGAGCATGTCACATCACCTGATGATAGTCAGACTCCAGACCACCTCCGCCAGATATGCCGCCAGACAGGGCGTGGATGAAACGGTTAGAACCGTGAACCTCGGATTGCAATTCGCGAGCGGAGGCGATCTCGAAAGAGCGGCAAACCTGATCTCTAAGAACAAATTGGTCATCTTCTTCAAGATCGGAAACACGCTCATCAATAAACTCAAACAGGGAGCTCAGGATCTGCTGGAGAAAAATCTGATCCATCCCCCTAGAAGCATCGATATGCTCAGACAGGACATCGCTCTGATAGATGCCATGCCGGTGGAGGTGTTCAATGTTCTGGAAAAGCGGTTCTTAGAGAAAATAAGGAAGGGCATATTAACGGCCGAGGAGAAGGAGGGTAGAATCAAGCTTTTAGGTGAAGGCGAGAAACCGATTTCCCAGATCGACGAGGTGAGACTCGCCGAGAGGGTTCTCGGTGAGCTCAGGTTGAAGTCCGAATACGCACGTGCTCTTCCGGTGAAGGGGTTTTTCACCACCAAGTTCTTCCTCGATCCGACGCTCGACTTCATCCTGGCGGCCACAAGACACCTAATGGCCAATCTCGCCCTAAAAGGCCAGATCAGGTATAAGCTCTCATCCGAGGAGGCCGAGGCGTTCAGGGAGAAGATTCAGGATAAGCTCGTCAGATCCGCCCTGCTGAGATGGATCGAGGAATACATGGGGAAGCTGGATAAGGATGATGATCTCAGAGAATTCGCCAGACGGTTTTGGATGAAGGCGATGTCGGATATCGAGATCTTCGGAACGGAGGATTACCGGTGAGGGGTAGACCGGCGATCAGGTTGGCGGTGATGATGTGTATCGCGCTGATCGGATGTGGCGGCGAGAGGGATGTATTCGAGCGGTCACAGAGGGATATAGATAGAGGATGGGCTTATTATTCCGTGGGAGATATGAGCTCTGCTCTGATGAGCTTCGAGCGAGCAACCTCAGTCGATCTTCCTCCCGGAGATGCCTATAACGGGTTAGGATGGGTCTACCTGAGCTCCTCGGAGGAGGTGGGAGGGAACGATCAGCTTATATCTCAGGCCGTTGGGGCCTTTCAGCAGGCCGTCAGGATAGATATGGAGAACTCCGACGCCTGGGTCGGGTTGGCTTTATCGCTGTTTCTGAGGAGATCCGATGAGGGCGACCTGAAATCGGCTATAGAGGCGATCGACCAGGCGATGAAAAACGAAAAGCTTCTCTACAGGCATGATTATACATCGAAGGCCGATCTATGGGCGTTGAGAGGGATGTGTAACTTCTACCTTCAAAAGGT
>CAZHVH010000545.1:0-2623 GCA_964535855.1 uncultured bacterium | reverse complement strand
CTGCGAATACTGATGGTCAATTACGAATTCCCCCCCATAGGTGGTGGAGGCGGGATCGTTACCAGATATCTCGGGAGGGAGTTCGCAAGGCGGGGTCATGATGTCACCCTGGTCACGTCCCATTTCGATCGGCTGCCACGATGTGAGATCATCGATGGAGTTAAAGTTTATCGGGTTCCGGTGATCCGGAGAAGCCCGAACGTAGCTAAAGTGCATGAGATGTTCACCTACATCCTGAGTGCCTTGGTTTGGTCGTTCAGATATGTCCCCGTCATCCGTCCGGATATCGTTCAGGTTTTCTTCGGCATCCCATCAGGTCCCGTGGCATACGCGATAGGTAAGACGATGGGACATCCTTACGTCGTGTTTCTGGGCGGCAGGGATGTGCCCAGGCCTAACCCCGATCCCCCTTACTATCGCTATCTCTATCCGATCCTCAAACCGGCCATAAGGGCGATATGGCGCTCAGCAGGGGCGGTTATAGCGTGCAGCGAAGGATTGAAGAAGCTAGCTCTGCGGACCGATCCGGAGACACGGATAGAGGTCATACCGGATGGCATAGATCTATCTCGATTCCACGCGCCAAAACGCGAGGCCGAGCCGGACGTGGTCAGGGTTCTCTCAATAGGAAGGCTCATCCCGCGTAAAGGGTTCCATCATCTGATATCCGCCCTGCCGCTCCTGAGGGAGATGACGGGGAGAAAGTTCATGGTGGAGATCGTCGGGGATGGCCCTATGATGGATGAGCTGAAAGAGCTTGCAAAAAAGCTCGAGGTCGATGATCTCGTGGCCTTTTCAGGGACTGTCCTGTATGAAAGGCTTCACGAGAGGTATGAATCAGCCGATCTTTTTACGCTCTGTTCCTCGGCCGAAGGAATGCCTCTGGTCGTGCTTGAGGCGATGGCTATGGGATTGCCCGTCGTCGCCACTAAAGTGCAGGGGATCGAGGAGCTGGTTCACGACGGGGTAAACGGATACCTGATCGAGGATCCGTCCGATTCCCAAACGCTCGCCGATAGGATCTCGCGCCTGATAGAGAACGGCCAAGCCAGAGTCAAGATGGGTGCCGAAGCTATCAGGTCGGTCGAGAGATACGATTGGGCCAGGATAGCCGAGAGATATCTCGACGTATATCGGAGGGTGCTGAGTCGAGTTTGAAATCCTTCCTCCGCAGAAACAGAATACTCTGGAATCTCTCCGGATGTCCCTACAGGGCACCTAGGTGGGATAAAGCTGTAAGGAGGATCCTCAGGGAGATAGGCGATGAGGGAATCGCCCTCGATCTGGGCTCCGGTAACCGAAGGTGGGCGTCAAACGTGGTTAACCTGGATATCGAGCCATTTCCGAATGTGGACGTGATAGGCGACGGAGCGATGCTGCCGTTCAAAGATGAATCGTTCGACGCCGTCATAAGCGAGGCAGTGCTGGAACACGTGCCCGATCCGAAAGCTGTGATCTATGAGATCCGGAGGGTTCTAAAGCCCGGAGGATACATCTGTGTGGCGGTGCCCTTCATACAAGGGTATCATGCTTCACCAAACGATTATCAGCGATATACGGTGACCGGCCTGGAGAGATTGCTCTCGGATTTCCGGAGGATCGAGTCCGGGCCATGTGTGGGGCCAGCGAGCGCCCTGCATTGGGTGATGCGCGAGTTGGTGGGGATCGCACTTTCCTTCGGTAATTTTTGGATCGGTAAGGCGATCTCGCTCATCTTCGGCTGGATCACCTTCCCAATGGTTATCATTCTCGACCCGATCCTCATCAGATTACCCAACTCCCACCTGATAGCCTCGGCCGTTTACTTCATAGGCAGAAAGGAGGATCAACCGACAGAGGTTTGACCCATGATCATAATCGCCCTCGCGCTCGCCATCGCTGCCGTGAAGGTGGATTCGATCGAGATAACCGGAAATAGGATCATCTCAAAGATGGATCTGCTTCGAACTCTCCAGCTCACACCAGGTAGGGAGGTCTCAGAGGAGGAGCTCGAGCCGGCGATCTCTAGAGTGCTTGAGAGGTACGCCAGGCGCGGATATCCCTTTGCATCCATTGATTACTCGTTTCAGCCGAACAGCAAAGGGGGAATGAAGCTGACCCTGAGGGTGAACGAGGGGAGAAGGGTCAAGATCGGGGATATACGGATCGTTGGAAATTCGATCCTAAGCGAGAAGGAGATCAGGAGAGCGTTGAAACTGGGAGGGGAATTCGACGTCGGAAGGATCAATGAGGGGATCGAGCGGGTTCTCAAGATCTACGCCGAAAGGGGACACCCACTTGCACGCATAAGCACGACAGGGTTCCGACTCTCCGAGGATCGATCAAGGCTCAGCTTTGATATGGTGATCGATGAGGGAGGTCCGGTTAGGATAGCTGACGTCAGAGTAACGGGGCTTAAGAAGACCAAGCCCAAGGTGATACTCCGTCAGCTTCCCATCAGAGCGGGCATGCCGTATCGGCAAAGCTTGGTCGATGAGTCGATACGTCTGCTCAGGAACATGCCGTACATATACAACGTGGAGCCGAAGGCGATCGAGAGAGGCAAGAGGCCGGGTGAGGTCATATTCAATCCCCACGTGACGGAGGCCCGCAGCGGGAGAATCGAGGGCCTGTTGGGATACGC
>CAZHVH010000544.1:0-2624 GCA_964535855.1 uncultured bacterium | reverse complement strand
GCTACCCAGCCGTCGCGAAAGGTCGGATATCCGGCGTAACTCTCCCCACGCACATCCGCCACAAACTCACGGAAGAGGTGGTTCCAATCCCGCTGGACGAAATTGTCAGCTTGTGGCAACGACGCCATTATCTCCTGGGGTATGGGCATCTCCTCCCATTTCCGACTCTCCCAATCAAAGTGATGGATACGGTCAGGTGAATTCGGGCCGGTTAGACACAACGTCCCCTTTGTCCCATGGAGGGCGAGGTAATCGGGACAGGGGCTCCTCCCCACGGAGGCCTGGAACAAAGCGGTAGCGATATGACCATCGGGCATACGCAGTTTTATCATCACTGTGTAGCCGAAATCGGCGTCCACCTCACGCCACTCTTTCGGCTCACCCGACTTCTGATAGATGGCAGGCCCGAACAGCTCGCGGAAGTCATGCACCCTGGGGCCGACCGGGGCCCGTTCGATCAGACGCCGAGCCTCGCCAGCAGCGGCCACCACCTCGCCACCCGTCACGTGAAGTACCTGTCCGAACTTGTGGGTGAAGAGGTTGTTCAGCAACCCTCCACCCTCACTAAGTTGATGGAACCAGCTGAAAGGCATTCGGGAGGGGTCACCGGTGTGGGCGATGGACTCGATCTCGCGCACATGACCGATCAAACCGTCGGCGATCAGCTTGCGTCCGTAAATCACGGCCGGTCCGTATCGGCTGGTCGTGCAGTAGGCGTGTTTCACCCCGGCCCTCTCGACGGCTGTCAGCATTGCCCTGGCGTCACGGGCGTTCGTCGCAAGCGGCTTTTCACATACTACGTGACAGCCCAAGGACGCCGCGGCTTCAGCCATCTCGCGGTGGGGTCTGGCCGGCGTGGCGATGGAGACTATGTGGGGCTTAAACTCCTCTACTGCCTTACGCCAGTCGAATCGGACGTTCGGGATGCCGAGCTTCCTAGCTTTGGCAATAGCTGGCTCAGGGGTTCGACCGCACATCGCTACTACCTCGACGCCCGCTGCCCTCAGGGCGATCGTGTGTCCCTCACCGGCCCATCCGGATCCGATCACAACGGCTTGTAGGCTCATAAGCTCTCTCCGATAGCCTAATGGTCATTTTAAATGGCGGCGTAGCCGAATAACTCAATGACCACAAATGGCCGTTTTCTAAGCTGGTCTCGTTACAATTATAGGACGAGTTGGTCTTTCCGTCAACCCCGAAATTTGATTCTCTAGGGCTTTTCAATGATTTGGCATAATCAGGCGTGGTAAGGGCGTTCCCCTGTGCATCTCCCGAATCCGGCAGGCACGGGGGCCTGCCACTACAGCGCTGGCGAAAAGCGTTGAAAACCCCTACAGCCTGCCATGTACGGTTGACACCTATCTTTGAAGCTGGTATGATCTAATTGTATCCGCTTGAGACTTACCCCTTTCAAGGAGGAGAGAGATGAAAGGGAAGATGAAGGCACAGGTGTTTTACGAACCTGAAGTGATGAAGCTGGAGGAGGTAGATATACCTCAGATAACGGATGACCAGGTGTTAGTGAAGGTAAAGGCGTGTGGGATATGCGGCTCAGATGTGGCATATTATTTCGGCGCCAGCTCCCTTGAAACCCCAACGGGCAAGGGCCCGCTTATCCTGGGTCATGAGTTCACCGGGGAGGTAGTCGAGGTAGGTAAGATACCAGAGAGCCTCGGCCTCTTTAAGCCGGGCGATCGAGTGGTGCTCGACCCCGTTCAGTACTGTAACGCCTGCGAGGTGTGCAAAAAGGGATATGTCAACCTCTGTGAGAACAAGACGGTGTTGGGCGTATCGGTTGACGGCGGATTCGCGGAATACTGTGCCGTTCAATACACCAGCGTCCATAAACTTCCGGATAATGTCTCATACGAGCAGGGATCTCTGACCGAGCCTCTGGCAGATGCGGTCTATGGTGTGGGAAACATGGAGATCTCGCCGGGGGATTTCTGCGTGGTGATCGGTCCCGGGCCGATAGGGATCATGATGGTCCAGTTGGCGAAGGCCTCAGGTGCTGGAAAGGTGATACTAGTGGGAACGCGTGATTATAGGCTTCAGGTGGGATTGGAGGTGGGAGCGGATGAGGTCTTCAACACGGGCGATAAATCCTCACCGATCTACACGGATGACCTGAAGGGCAAGATCGAGGAGCTCAGCGGGGGGAAGTTCGCCGACGCGGTGATAGTGGCCACCGGCTCGGTCGAGGCGATGGAGATGGCATTGGAGATATCCGGCAGGAGGGCAAGGGTGGTCTATTTCGGGCTGCCCGCCGATGTGGCGGTCGTTAAGGTCCCTGCCCTGGCTCAGATCCTGTGGGATAAGACCATAAGGTTCTCATGGCTTGCTCCTCTCACCTGGCCGAGGGCGCTGCAGCTCCTTTCGACGGGCCAGATCAACGTCGAAAGGCTTATCAGCCACAGATATAAGCTCGATCAGCTCGAGCAGGCCCTGCATGAGGTTAGGGATCGGAAGGGCAACGTCATGAAGGCCATAGTCGTTATGGAATGAACCTTTTGAGGGGCGCAGATCCCGCGCCCCTTATCGCATCTTCGAGCGTCAACCACCCACGACTAAAGTCGTGGGCTTGCGATGGCGGTAGCAAGGCAACGGTTGACTAGGCCAAGCGG
>CAZHVH010000543.1:1426-2666 GCA_964535855.1 uncultured bacterium | reverse complement strand
CGTTGAATGCGACGAAATTTCCATTGAGAGGAGAGTTACCCATGATGCCAAGAGAATGGGTCCGATGGTTCCCATATTTTGCGATGTTGATCCTGCTGATGTTAGGGTTCATAGTTCCCTACGGCGAGGCAGGAGCGGGCAGGACGGCCGCTCAATTCCTCTCCCTGGGAGGAGGAACGAGGGCCGCGGCGATGGGCGAGGCTTACTCGACATCGTCCGGCGACGTGATGGCGATACTGTGGAATCCGGGCGGATTGGCCGGCGTTAAGGAGATCCAGACCGCCATATCCTATAACAACGCAGGCGCACGCTTCGGTGAGGCGGGAGAAGGGATATACTACGGCATATTTGCCGCAGCTTTCCCCGCGGGCGATCTCGGCGTCTTCGGCCTCGGATTACAGCTCAACGGCCAGGGTGTGATAGACGTGACCATCGACTCGCCTGAGGTGGTCAGACAGGAATCGCTCGGCACGAACTGGGCGCTTACCCTTTCCTATGCCGATGAGTTCCTACCGAATCTCAGAGCGGGCGCCAGCGGAAGGATCATCCGGCAGAAACTCGGTCCCGAATCGGCCACCGCCTATGCCGCCGATATAGGTCTACAGTACAGGATATCACCCTTGATGCTGGGTCTGTCGGTGCAGAACTGGGGCACGAGGATACAGTTCAAGGATGCCAACCAGAGCGACCCATTGCCCAGAACGATGAGGATGGGAGTGGGATTCCAGATACTTAACAGCAAATACCATAGGGCCAGGATCACGGGCGACCTTGTGGCGTTCATCGACAAGTTCAAAGAGGACGAGGATGAGATGCAGTTTGCTATCCAACAGCGTAAGGAGAAGATGATGCAGGCGGGAGAAACGCCCCCAAGCGACGATGAACTGAGACGCCAGATCGAGGAGGAACGGGGGATAGGCATCTACGCCTTCAAGCCCTCCAACATGCAGAAAAGCCTGGGATTTGAATACTGGTTCGCCGATATCTTAGCCTTGAGAGTGGGATATAAGGATGACCCGTATGTACAGACGAGCTCCTTCAACGACAAGCTGAACTACGGCTTCGGCATCAGGTTTAAGAACTATCAGTTCGACTACGCCTCCATCCCTGGAGGAGGTCCGAATAACGTCAGGCTCAACACCTTCGACCTGCTTTTCAGGTTCTAATGACGGGAGGTGATCATGAGAGCTTCCATCTCTATTGCGCTCCTTCTCATGCTCCTCGTATCAATCGCCCCGGC
>CAZHVH010000543.1:0-1326 GCA_964535855.1 uncultured bacterium | reverse complement strand
TACGTCGCTGAGGTGAGGGCGAACGTGGGTTTTGACGGTGTGCCTGAGGAGAAGTGGCCCGACATGTTTGAGAAGTGGAACATGGAGGATTTCGAGCACGCCACGATGTTCGACAACTGGAGGAACGTCTACACCGATCAGGCTCCCGAATCGGAGCAGGGCATACCGCTCGAGAGGGTAGGCAAGTTCTACTGGCTCGATCGGGAGGGCGTTAAGAACGAAAAACTTTCAGAGCGCGAAAACACCTCACAGCTCCGTCAAAGAGCCCTTCAATATAGGGAGGATAGCAACCGCTGGTTCAAACGAGCGAAGATGATGATCGGCGGAGTGGTGCTCAATCATGTGGTCAGCTTCGTCGATGCCCGGATAGCCGCCAAGCTCCACAATAGGAAGATCTCGGTTAAAACCTCCATGAACATATCCCAGAGTTGGGAGGAGCTCTCGCTCTGTCTGTCGCTCGACCTTTGAGGGAGGCGGCATGCTCGATAAAGAGGTCTACGATAGGATCATGGCCGCCCTGAACTTCGAGGAGGGAGACAGGGTTCCCATTTGGGATTACATAGACAACAGGGCGGTCTACCGATATTTCGCCGACGATGAGCCCGATTATCTGAAGGGAATGGTCAAGGTCTACCACGGGCTAGGGATAGATCTGTGCAGGGGGTTCGGCGCCTCCTTTGACGAGTCGCAGGAGGGGCAGAGCGGGGAAAACTGGATGATCTCAGGGATGACCCGATGGCTCACCAAACGGCCGATAAACTCACTTGAAGATCTGAGAGGGTATCAACCTCATGAGCTGACGGAGGAAGAAGTTGAAAGGTGGCTTCAACATCAAAAAAACATGCAGAAGGCCTTCGAGCCTTATACGATGTGGGTTCCGGGAGCAGGATGCGGGTTCGACGACACCTACATGCTGATGGGATTGGAGCTGTTTAGCTATGCCATCTATGAGGCTAGGGAGCATCTGGAGCGGATCATGTGGACGTTGAGCGAAAACGGGGCGAAACTCGCCAGAGCTGCTGCAAGGGAGAAGCTCAGCCCGATCTTCTTCACCTGGAGCGATATCGCCTACAAGGATAAGCTTATGGTCTCACCCGAGTTCCTTCGTCAGACCTTCATCCCCTGTCTCAGGAAGGTGGTCGAGCCCCTTAAAGAGGCGGGAATTAAGGTGATATTCCACAGCGACGGCAACGTCATGGAGATACTGGACGATATGATAGAGGTCGGAATAGATGGCCTTAACCCTATAGAGCCTCTGGCCGGCATGGATATCGGGTATCTCAAAAAGCGGTATTACGGCAGATTGATCCTGGTGGGCAACGTCGA
>CAZHVH010000542.1:1289-2671 GCA_964535855.1 uncultured bacterium | reverse complement strand
AATTCAGCAACGATTCCTTGCCCAATTCGACGAGCCTTTTGGAAGCGACGTCATATTGCATCGTGCGCCCCATCGGGATTTTACAATTGGGCTGTAGATGTGTCAACGATCCGGTCGAACTCCTCCAAAATCCTTTTGTCATCGCTGAGGACATGCTCGAGGTTCATCCTGATCCGGGGCAACGCATCGGATATGAATTTCCCCGCCACCGCCTCCTTTCTATCCCACAGGGTCGCCTGATCCAGGAGCAGATATGAGATGTAGACGTCCGCGGCGATATCCACGACCTTCCGCGCCATGAGATCGCGATAGTCGGGATCTGATGCTCTGAGGTGCTCTACAGCTTGCTTTAAAGCATCGTGCCCCTGTCGTGCGAGCGAGGCGAGATCTTCAAGCTTGCCGAAATCTTTGGAACGCATCTCATCCAACGTCTCATCCAGATCACCCTTGATTATCCTGAGTATCGCCCAGTTGACCTGGATCTGGGAGGTTCCCTCGTAGATGTTGGTTATTCTGGCATCGCGGTAGATCCTCTCGATCGGGTAATCCTTCATGTAGCCGCTGCCCCCGTGGATCTGGAGCGAATCGTTGGCGATGGCTATACACTTCTCGGTGGAGTAGTACTTGGCCATCGGAGTGAGGGCTTCGGCAAGTTTCGAATACCTCCTCGCATCGGCCTTCAATCCCTTGCGCTCGGCTCCCTCCTGTAGATCAACTGCCTGGCTGGCCGCATATGTCAGAGCTCTGACCGCCTCGGTGTACACCTGCATGTTCACGAGCATCTCAGCGACCTGCGGGAATTCCTTGATCTTTTTCCCGAACTGCTCCCTCTCCTTGGCGAACCTAATCCCCTCCCTGAGGGCGGCCTCGCAGATTCCGAGGGATTGAGCCGCTATAGCGAGCCTCGCGGCGCTCATCAGCCAGTTTGTATATCTGGTCAGCCCCCTTCCTCTCCTTCCGATCAGATACCCTGGGGCATCGTCGAAATAGAGCTCGCAGGTGGGGGAGCCGTGGAGGCCCATCTTATCCTCGATCCTTCTGACCTTTACGGCGTCGCTTTTCTCCACCAGGAACAGGCTTAATCCCCTGCCTCCGCCGTATTTTTCCGGGTCCTCGCTCCGGGCCAAAACGAGCAGCACATCCCCGCAGCCGTTGGTGATGAACCGTTTGGTCCCCCTGATCCTCCAGGTATCGGTCCCTGGATCGTAAATCGCTCGGGTTTGAATCGCCGCCAGATCGCTTCCCGCGTCCGGCTCAGTCAACACCATGGCGCCCGTAAGCTCCCCGGAGCACAGCCCGGGCAGATATCTCTCCTTGAGCTCCTCCGAGGCGAAGAGGGCGATGGTTTCAGCTATACCCTGCAGGCCGAAGAAATTCATCAG
>CAZHVH010000542.1:0-1189 GCA_964535855.1 uncultured bacterium | reverse complement strand
TCATCTGAATCGAGATCGACCTTCAGCTCGACGATGGATTTCCAATCGACCCATCTCTCCATGTTGAACTTCAAATCGGGGTTATCCAGGTAGAAGTTATCCCCCATGTCCTCACCTCATCTCCTTAGCAAGCTTTATCAATTTGGGGACCACCTCGGTCAGGTCGCCGACGATCTTATAATGTGCGAATCGGAATATCGGAGCGTTGGGATCGATGTTTATGGCGACGATCTTCTTGGCTCCCATAATCCCGACTCTGTGTTGAACGGCGCCGCTTATGCCGCATGCGATATACAGCTCCGGTTTGACCGTTACGCCGGTCTGACCTATCTGCCTGTCGTGCGTCGTCCATCCGGCATCCACGGCCGCCCTTGTGGCGCCTACCTCGCCCCCCAGAACCTCAGCCAGTTCCTCCACCAGCTTGAAGTTCTCCTTCGATCCAACTCCGGCGCCGCCCGCGACGATGACCTTGGCCGACTTCAAATCGACCGTCCTACGAGCGACATCGCGCCTGACGACTTTTGCGATCAGATCCTCATCCGTTAAGCTCACCTCAACCGGAGCTATCTCCCCCTGACGGCCGGCCAGAGGTTTAGCCGGCTCAGATATCCCGTCCTTAAGGGTGACGATAACGGGCCTTTTAGCCGGGGAAAATCTGGTGATAACCTTGCCGTCGAATTCAACCCGACCGAGCTCGATATCCCCATCCTGCAGCTTAACCTCAGTACAATCGAGGACACAGGCGGATCTCAGCTCAGTCGCCGCCGCCGGCGCGAGGTCACCTCCGATCGTGGAGGCAGGCAGCAGAATCAGATCGGGGGAGTATTCCCGAATCACCTCGCTGAAGGCCTTACGATATGGGGTCGTGGTATATCCGGATAACCTTTCGTCCTCAACGAGGAAGATCTTATCCGCTCCACAGGAGATCAGCTCTTCCGCGACGCCTTTAACCCCATATCCTATAAGCGCACAGGCCGATTCACCCTCAGTTTGACCTGCCAGTTCGATCCCCTTGGCCAAACATTGAAGCGTCAGATCAGTTGTCTTTCCATCCTCAAGTTCGCCGTAAACGAGGATTTTCATCCTTACCTCCTAATCATCCGAAGAATTTCAATATGGTCATCAGGGCGGATATTAAGATGCCGAACAGGGCCACAGTTCCTACCGTCCATCGGATCATCGAATCTAT
>CAZHVH010000541.1:0-2675 GCA_964535855.1 uncultured bacterium | reverse complement strand
GATTCGTCAAGCTCACCCTCCACTTTGACATCTCCATCCGTGACGTTTATCAATACCACGGCGGGATTCATGCCATCTGAAAGTAGAAACGATTCCACCGCCGCTATATCCGGTAGGGGTTTCTCGATCTTGAGGATGACTTCCCTATCATAAGGGACGGGCTTTCCGTCAACGAAGGCGGTCCCGTCGGGATAGATGTCATCCTTCCTCCCCCACCAGCCAAGGGTTGTCGGAGGAAGTCCGGGGTCGGGGACGACCTCGACGTAGTAAACCGTCCCTGCGGGATCACGACGCGGGATTTTCAGCTCGTGCCAGGCGTTGTCGCCGATAGGCGGACTGACGCGTTTTTCGGCGACGATCGATCCTCCCGGCCCGTCAAGTCTAATTCTCAGGATGAAGCCGAACTTCTCGCACGTTTTGAGATATGTCGGCGTCGAGATGAGGATCGAGCGCGCTGGAGCTGGAATCCTCACCGTCTGGCCGAGGGAGTGTTTTCCGCTCATATCGTCGGCTAAGTTTCGTTCCCTCCACTCCACGGTCCTGAAATCTTCCAAGAGGACGGGTTTCTCCTCCGGCTCAACGTTCAGTCTAAGCGGTCGGAAACGACTTATGCTGCGGAGGAGATCGGACCCGGGCCTCACAACCTCCCCGGGAAGCTCCACCTTCCGCCTCGGCTTTAGGTTTTCATCCAGCTCTGCGAACTCATCGCTGACAAGCAGTGTACCGCCGTCTTTGAGGAAATCCACAATCCCTCGTAACGTTTCATCCGGCACGACGGGATTGTCGAGCGAGACGAGCACTTCATAGTCACGGACATCGCCCCTTGCAAGTTGCATATCGTAGACGAAATCGGCGGGGACATGTCTCCAGATCAGTTCTCGATGGATCTCCAGCCATGTGGGCCTGAAGCCGTAAAGGGTCCAGGTCGCCCCTGATAGGTAAAACGCCACCTTGGGTTTTACGGGCCAGGAGCAATCGAGCCAGGGACGAATTTCTCGAATTTCAGAGAAGATCTTCCGCACCTCGGCCTGGGCGGGTGTGCCCTTTATCCCCCACTCGCCGTCGGGGAGGGAACCTGACCACTGAACCAGCCCCACATGCCAGGCGCCACAACCGAGGCATTCGTAGACATATCTCCTTGCCGCCTCAGGGGTAAAAGACCTCCCGCCTCCCCTTGCCCTCGGGTCGGGGGACTTGAAGGCCAATCTCGCCGGACAGATAGGCTTTCCGAATGAGGAAAGGATTCGAAAGTAAAGCAGGTTAAAGAGGATCGGGTCGTCCCCGACGATGATCTGGCCCGTCTCGAAACCGTCTGAGACGGAGGCGTAAAGCATCGGGTCAGCGCCAAGTTCCACACGTCTTTTCAAATCACCGTGGTTGCAGGTGAGGATGGGCCTTTTCGGGTCCTCGGCCCTTATCGCCGCATAATGCCATCTGAACCTCTCGGCCATCGCATGGAGCCTGAACCTATGCCAGTCCAAGGAGGGGAGATCCCGCTTCGGGTGCCGCGGCGGTTCAACCTCATCGAACGAGCGGAAGCTCGTGTCCCAGGCGGCGTTCAGCCTATCGAGATCTCCGTATCGTTCCCGAAGCCAAGCTCTGAAATGAAGGATCGCGTTTTCGCTGTAATCGGCCCACCTCCCGGGGAAGGAGTAGGTCGGGTAAAGCGACTCGCCCCCCATGATCCAGTAGGCTACGACGTCACAAGCCCTCAACGCTCTCACGACCGATCGGATATAACGTCTCGTCCCCTCGACGATCGCTGGGTGGCAGATGGAAACCCACGGGCAGGCCCTGCCGAACATCCCCGCCATAAAGGGTTTCCCTTCCTGGTCCAGCATAGCGCAGTCGGGGAAGCGGCGGAAGAACCACTCGGGATAGTAGGGGAAATGGCCGTTGTTCCAGTTCCCCACCGCGAAGCCGATTCTGACTTTGAGCTTCTCCCAGTCCTCGATCATGCCCCACCCGAGGGGAAGCGAAAAATGCAGGGCGTCGGAGGAGGAGATCTCCTTTATCCCGCCATCCGCCGTGATTACGCGTGTCTCAAAATCGAACCCCTCCATCGGTCTTCCGTTGACGAGGGGTTGCCCCTTGGAACGGGAGTCCCCCCATCTCGCCCAAGCGCCGATTTTACCCCTCGGCTCGACGATGACCCATTTGTAAATCCCCGGCGGTTGCAGCGGAAACTCGACTGAGAGCCACGAATTGTCCTTGACGTCCTCGAACCGTTCCCTCACCACGAGCTTCCACCTTTCGCCTTCAAGCCTATAAACCTCAACTGTGCACCCCGAATCCGTTGTGAACCAAGTCGGCGTATGTGGAGCGACGGCCCTTATGGGGTTATCAACCTCGAAAGTCTGAGCCACCTCCTTAATGAAGGGATAGAATGGGATGTGTCCAATCCCGTAAGGCTCCCGGGGTGCCTTGACGGGGTGCCACATCGCTCCCTCCTCCGCCGCATTCATCCCCTCCCTTACGGCTTCCTCCCTCTCGCCGGCGGGGACGGCGAAGTAACCTAGAAGTTCCAACGGTTCCCGACAAACATCCCACCAAGTTGAGCTCAGCAGAGGCCGCACTGAGACAACGAAATAGAACAGAGCGAACATTAAGGCCATGTCCTTTAGAGCTCCTCCCCTGAGTATAGCATCTATGACCAATTGTCCGCCGTCCACAGC
>CAZHVH010000540.1:0-2676 GCA_964535855.1 uncultured bacterium | reverse complement strand
GTGCCGTAAGCCGTCATGAGGATGACCTCAGCCTCGGGGGAGATCGCCTTTATCGCCCTGAGGAGCTGCACGCCATCCATACCGGGCATCTTCAGATCGGTCAGAACCACACTGACGGGCTCTCGTCTGACTATCTCAAGCGCCTCTTCGCCGCTGGGAGCCTCCATAACCTCATAACCCGCCTTCTTGAGGATCTTTGTGAGGGAGGTCCTGAGGGGCGCCTCATCGTCGACGATCAGAACGGTATTGGGGAGATGCATGATCCCACCTACCTCCTCCCGGATACTGGGAGTGAAATCGTGAAGGTCGTCCCCTTCCCGACGATGCTTGTGAGCGAGATGGAACCACCGTGCTCCCTGATTATCTGTTCGGCCAGGGGCAGACCCAATCCGGTCCCATTCTTCTTGGTCGAATAGAAGGGCAGAAATATCTTATCCCATTCGCGCCTCTCTATCCCTGTGCCGCTATCGGATATGTTTATGACGGCCGCATCACCTTTCAATCTGGTGCTGACGATCAGCCTCCCTCCATCGGGCATGGCTTCAATGGAGTTTTTAAGCACGTTCATCAACGCCCTGTTGAGCTGATCCTCATCCAGCATCAGAAGCGGGATGTTTTCGTCGAAATCGGTTATGAGCTCCACCTTTCTATCACGGATCTCCGTGGAGAGGAAACTCAGCAGGTTCTCCAGAATGAAGTTGATATCGTGGGGCTTAAACTCCATGCTGGGGAGTCTGGCGAACTGGAGATAATCCTGGACGAACCTGGACAGCCCATCCAACACCTCCCGAATGGATCTAACCAGCTCCTCGGCTTCATCCGTTTGAACTCTGCCTTTAAATCCCTCAAGCTCGTCCTCCAAAAGCTCCAGGTTGAGGTTTATGGAACTGATCGGATTTCTGATCTCATGTGCTACTTTAGCGGCCATCTCACCTATGAGGGTAAGCCTGTCGAGTTTCGCCTCCTTCTTTATGCGTGTGATCTCCTCCGTCTTGGCCTTCACGACCTCCTGATACATATCCGAGTAACGGCACAGTATCAGATCGTAGTATCGAATCAACTCCCTGAGGAGCGAAAATCTCTCCTCAGGCTCACCCACCTGTTTCTCCACCTCGGAAAAGATCACATCCCGGCTTGTGATGAGCGCCCTTTGGACATCGCCGAGCTTGAAATCGAGCGAGCCTCTAAGCTCGGCCACCTGTGAGAGGGAGTTCTCCAGCTTAGTCCTCTCACCCTTCTCTATGAGCACCAGCATCCCCTCGAGGAGAGACCTTATGTTATAACGGAGTTCATCTATGGGACGGCTCGAATAGGCTCCGATCCTGGATATAAGGGATGCGCTCCGATCTACGATCACATCCAGCTTATCCTTGATCAATCCGGCCAGACGAGACATCTCTACCACGCCTTCCCTGTACGGGTGTAAACCAAATTCTCTCCTTGACCTTCTCCCTTATGATTACGGGTGTCCCGATGGTCACGAGGCCGAAGAGCTCCTCCACGTCCTTGTTCAACATCCTTATGCATCCATTACTCTGGGCTTTGCCTATCGATTCAGGCTCGGTGGTGCCGTGTATGCCATAGCCTTTGGACAAGCTGATCTTTTGGCTTGATATCCCCATCCATCTCGTGCCGAGCAGGTTGTTGGGATCCCCCGGAGGTATAGGCCCGTCGGGGGAGTACCATGTCGGGTTGACGATCTTATTCCTTATCCTGAATTCGCCCGTCGGAGTCGGCGTTTCCGGAGCGCCGATCCCTATGGGGTAGGTCTTAACGACAAGGCCCTTATATTTGAGCAGGAGCGATCTGTCGGTTAAATCCAACTCCAACGTGAACTCCGGGCGGGGCACGTTGAGCGTCTGACCGATCCTGAGGAGATGGGATTTAAGCCCGCTGGCCTTCATTATCATCTCAGGCGTGCTGTTGAACCTGCGGGCGATAAGCTTAAGCGAGTCCCCCCTTCTAACCTCATATTGGATGGAGGTCGTCTTAAGGATGTATTTCAGATTTAAATCGCCGAGGGTATCCGCCGCATCTTTGGCCTGGGGATCGTTCGGGAACCGCTCCAGCAACATCTTGAAGCTTTCGACCGCCCCGGAGAGATTTCCCTTTCTGCCGTGGAGAAGGCCGAGATTATAAAGAGCCTTTGGCGAAAAAGGTCCATCGGGAAGCACTTTGAAGCAGTTGGAAAAACTCTTCACCGCCTGATCGATCTGATTCAGCTTCTCGTGACAGATCCCCATGCCGTAATAGATCCTGTGAAGGATATCCTTCCCCGCGTTCAACCTGAGGGCGTTTTGCCAGGCGTCCAGAGCCCCCCGATAATCCCCTCTCTCCTGGAGAGATACGGCGAGATAGAAATACGCCCTCGGTATCCCCTCGAATTTGGGGTGCTTTTTGATAAACTTGGGCAGCTCCTCGGCCAATAATCCGTATTCCCTCTGTGCGAACAGGCTCTCATAATGCTGAAACTGCCTGGAGATCCTGGCGTTGGAGCTCCTCACGAAGGCGTAGACCCCCACGATCGAGATGACGAGGATGAATATCACGAATAGCGTGATCCTTGCGGATGAGAGACCGGATCTTCCGTTCATTGAAACCTCCCTCGGTTTAATCACTCCACTATATTATAACCGGTATACCTGAAGCGGGCAAGGTGCTCTCAGCCCTTCCCGG
>CAZHVH010000539.1:0-2677 GCA_964535855.1 uncultured bacterium | reverse complement strand
AGGATAAGGAGAGTCGATAAATCCCTTCCACTTCCGGCATATGAGACGGATGGTGCTGTCGCCTTCGATCTCATATGCCGGCAGGAGACCATCATTCAGCCCGGCCGGATCGCCAGGATACCGGCCAACGTGATCGTGGAAGTCCCCGAAGGATACATGCTGATGATCTCCCTCCGAAGTAGCACACCGGCGAAATTCGGCCTGTTGATACCGCATGGGGTTGGAATCATCGACAACGATTACTGCGGCGATGAGGACGAGATAAGGATACAGGTGTTTAACTTCACCGATAAGCCCGTCACTGTACCTCGCGGAGCGAGGATCGCCCAAGGAACCTTCGTTAAGATTGAAAAGGTCTCCTGGCAGGAGGTGGAATCCACAGGCAGAAAGACGAGGGGAGGGTTTGGAAGCACGGGATAGTAGGGGCTTGGTATGCCCCTACCTTACACGGCGACAACCCTTTTAACGCCGGGGATGTTCCTCTTCAGCTCCCGTTCGACCCCCATTTGGATGGTCATCTGCGAGAAGGGACATCCCGCGCAGGCTCCCTTAAGCTTGACCTTGACGATGCCGTCATCGGTGACGTCAACAAGTTCTATGTCGCCACCATCCGCCTGGAGCATCTTTCTTATCCTCTCAAGCGCCTGTTTGACTTTCTCCTTCATTATCCTCAACCTCCTATGTGAGTCATCGCCCTGATATGGGCGTCACCCGATTTGATCTTATATCCGATCGGCTTGCTCTTAATGGCCTCAAGCATTATCATCGCCAGATCAGCTAACCCCATCCCCTCCCTGACGGCCGATTTCAGATCCACCACCTCATCCGACGCCAGGCAAAGCCTCAGCTTTCCGTCGGAAGAGAGCCTGATCCTGTTGCAGCGTGAACAGAAAGGGTGTGAGATGGGACTTATAAACCCTATCAGCCCTAAGGCGCCCCTTGCCCTGTAATATCTGGCCGGGCCGCTGGTGGAAGATCTGCTCGCGACGGGTTCGAGATCCATATGAGAGAGCTTCCCCATAACCTCCTTCTCCGAGAGAAACCTGATCGTATGATCGCTGCCGGCGATGGCAAAGGGCATAAGCTCTATGAACCTGACATGCAATGGCCTCTCAATGGTCAGGCGTGCGAGGTCCTCCACCTCGTCCTCATTCATCCCCTTCATGAGAACCACGTTTAGCTTCACAGGGGTAAGCCCCACCTCCTCAGCTATCTCGATCCCTCTCAGGATCTCCTTAGGATGGAAATCTCCCCCCGTTATGGCTCTGTATCTGTCCTCCCTTAGGGAATCAAGGCTGACGTTAACCCTATCTAGCCCGGCCTTCGCCAGCCGCTCGGCCCATTCGGCCAATTTGGTACCGTTGGTGGTCAAGGTTATCTCATGAATGCCGTCAATCGCCCTTATCATGCGGATCAACTCGTCGATATCTCGTCTCATAAGCGGTTCTCCGCCGGTGATTCTCACTTTCTCCACGCCGATCATCGCCCCCGCCCTGACGATCCGTTCTATCTCCTCGAAACTCAGCAGTTCCTCTTTGGGAAGCTTCCTCGCCCCTCCGGCAGGTGTGCAGTACACACATTTAAGGTTACATCTATCCGTTATGGATATCCTCATATAATTTATGATTCTCCCCCACCTATCCAGTGCCATCTTTCAGAGGGTTATCTCCAGACCTTCATATGCTGCGATGGTTTTAGGGAACTCCCTCCTCGCCTCTTTCTCCATTTGAAGGATCTTTTCATCATCATGGTCGGGGTCATGATGGAACAGCACCAGCCTGCCGACGTTGGCCTTCCGGGCGACCTCGACCGCCATTTGAGGCGTGCTGTGCCCCCAGCTTTGATGTGGAATTCCGTTTATGCCTACGTATTCATCGATTTCATACTGAGCGTCATGGATAAGCAGATCCGCCTCTCTGGCGAACTCGATCAACCTGGTATCGCCTCCGACATACCCCTCCACATCGGTTGCATAGACCAAGCTTTTGCCGTCTTGCTCTATCCTGTATATCATCACGCCGTTGGGATGAGCCTTGCTCTGCAGACATCTGATAACGACGGCTCCCCGGGGTATATCGAATTCATCGTGATGCAGGTTATGGAGTTCGGGAGCCCTACCTCCGGGTGGAACGATAATCACCTGTGAGGAGTCGATCGACCGTATGGTCTTCAAGGCCGGCATCTCCCTGAGTTGGACGGGAAAGAACGGGGAGATCATAGCATGTTCGAGCGTCGATTCCAGATCCTCGAGGAAGGTTCGCGGACCGAACATAAAGAGTTTACATTTCGGCATGTAAGCGGGCTGAAAGAAGGGGAACCCCTGAGTGTGATCGTGATGAGTATGGCTGAAAATCAGAGTGATCAACATCTCTTTCCGATTCCCATTTTCACGGACGATTTTTTTGCCCAGCGGGATTATCCCCGTTCCGGCGTCGAGGATGATGATCTTCCCATCAGCTCGCACTTCGACACAGGATGTATTTCCCCCGAACCTCAGCGTGGTCGGTCCGGGAACGGGATGGCTGCCTCTGACCCCATAGAATCTGATTTTCAGGCTCATGAGTTAAACCTCATCCTTAAGCCACTGGAATTCGCCCGTTTCCGACCATTTTTTCAGCTTTTGGAGGGCTTCAGCCTCTATCTGTCTTATCCTCTCGCGCGTGACGTTAAACCTCTC
>CAZHVH010000538.1:0-2678 GCA_964535855.1 uncultured bacterium | reverse complement strand
GTTGTGAGGCAGCTTGGGGAGATCGAGGAGGTGACGGAGATCTACTCGGTCGCCGGGAGGTATGACATCGTGGCTAAGGTTCAGGTCGAGGAGTATGAGCGCATGTCGGAGGTGGTAACGGAGAAACTACAGGCGGTGGAGGGGATCGCCTCCACGGAAACCCTCATGGCGTTTAAGATGTATAAGTTTTAAACGTAAAGGGAGGTGATGCTCAGGTGGTAAGAACCATCATGTCGAAGCTCACGCAGAACCGTAACCTGACTGAGCGTGAGATATCCGATTTCATCATCGGCATCCGGGATGGCGAGGTCACAGACGTCCAGATAGCTGGATTTCTCGTCGGCCTCACCATGAAGGGGCCGACGGTGCGCGAGATAGCATACATCGCCAGGGCAATGCGATCGGTTTGCACCCAGATAACTCCTAAAGTCTCAGGAAGATTGCTCGACACATGCGGCACCGGAGGGGGGCTCACCACCTACAACGTGAGCACCGCCAACGCCATAGTCGCCGCTGCCGCCGGCATACCCGTCGCCAAACACGGAAGCCGATCCATATCCTCAGCGTCGGGAAGTGCCGACGTCCTGGAGGCCCTCGGCGTATTCATAGATGTGACGCCCAAACAGGCGGAGAAACTTATCGAGGAGATAGGAATCTGCTTCCTCTACGCGCCGAACTTCCATCCTGTCATGGGAAAGGTGTTCGGGCCGGAAAACCAGCTCGGCATCAAAACCATCTTCTACACCATAATCGGCCCGCTCATCAATCCCGCCGATGCCAGACGTCATGTGCTCGGGGTTTATAGACCGGAGCTGGTCTCGATGGTCGCCGATATCCTTGTGGAGCTGGACTTCATACATGCTATCGTCGCCCATGGGCTTGATGGATTGGACGAGATCTCCATACTGGGCAGAACGTCCATCGCTGAGGTTAAAAACGGGAAGGTGGAGAAGTATGAGATTGAGCCTGAGGACTTCGGCATCCCCCGTTGTGAGCTGGAGGAGGTGGCCGGAGGCAGCCCGGAGTTTAACGCCCGCGTGATAAGGGATATCTTCGAGGGGAGGGACAGAGGCCCTCGTTATAATTTCCTGCTCTTAAACTCCGGAGCGGCGCTCTACGTCGGCGAGATGGCTGAGAGCTTAGAGGAAGGGATCGAGCGTGCAAGGGAGGTTATAGAATCGGGCGCAGCGGCCAGAAAGCTGGGCGAATACATCGCCAGATCCAACGAACTGCGATCGAAGGGGTGAAAGGCCATGGACGGCAGGCTCACCGAGTCGATACGAAAGCTACAACGGGCGGGAAAGGCGCCCGTCATATCGGAGATAAAGCTGAGAACCCCGCGCGACGGTGACCTGCTTAAAGGACGTGATCCCATTGAGCTGGCAAGGAGAATGGGGAAGTGCGAGGTAGCAGGGTTGTCCGTGGTCACCGAATCCGAGCATTTCGGCGGAAGCATAAAGCTTCTGGAGGATATAGCAAGGGAGGTCGATAAGCCGATCCTACATAAGGATTTCATCACGACCTCCGACCAGGTGGAGGAGTCGAAACGGTTAGGATCGTCGGCTATCCTTCTCATAACCGGCATGTTGAGCGATTCGGACCTCGCTATCCTTCATGAACACGCCCACTCCGTCGGGCTTGAGACGGTGGTGGAGGTGCATACGGAGGGAGAGCTGAGAAGGGTCCTCTCGCTCGGCCTCGATCTCGACATACTCGGAATCAACAACAGGGATATAAAGGTGTTGGAGACGGACGGGTCGGACGTATCTGTGACCGAGAGGCTGGCACCCCGAATAGAGGGGGATTTCATCATCCTGAGCGAGAGCTCTCTCAAAACGCCCGATGACGTGCGCCGGGCGTTGAGGGGAGGTGCCGATTCCGTCCTGATCGGCACCGCCGTGATGCAGGCGGAGGATGTGGAGGGTTTCTTAAGGGGGATGATAGAGATATGGGAGTAGTCAGGGTGAAAATCTGCGGGATAACAAACGAGGAGGACCTGTTTCTATGCGTGGAAAGCGGCGTCGATGCCCTGGGGTTTGTCGTCGAGTATCCCGTGGACGTCCCCTGGAACATTCCCAGAGGGAGAGCGCGTGAGCTGATGCGAAAGGTGCCCCCCTTCGTCGCCACAACCGCCGTAGTCGGGGGCGAGATAGAGCATATCCTCTCGATAGCGGACTTCACCATGCCCGATGTGATCCAGCTCCACGGCGATGAATCGCCCCGGGAGACGAAGACACTTGTGGAGGAGCTCTCTAGACGGGGCATTCGAGTTATCAAAGCTCTGAGGATAAACGTCGAGGAGGACGTGGAGGATCAGGTGGTCTTGGAAACGGCGAGGAGATTCGCATCCACAGGTATATCAGCCCTGTTGCTGGATTCCAAGACCGGCGCCATGCCGGCCGGAACGGGGATTCCCTTCAGATGGGAGATAGCTGGGAAGGTGCGGAACGGTATCGATGTGCCGCTGATAATCGCCGGGGGATTAAACCCTGAAAACGTCCGCGATGCCGTAAAGGCCGTTAGGCCGTTCGCCGTGGACGTCATCAGCGGGGTTGAACGAAACCCCGGAAGAAAGGACGAAACCAAGGTTCGGGCCTTTATCCGGGCCGCAAAATCGATCTCGGGAGCCCCTCAGCAGTTGACCAAGTAGGTCAAGGTGTGCCAATGCACACAGGGCT
>CAZHVH010000537.1:0-2686 GCA_964535855.1 uncultured bacterium | reverse complement strand
TCGGCATCCGATTGATCAGTTTTCCTGTGGGCTGGGCCCAGATGATGGGTTCCTCTGCCGCTTTCCCGACCTCAGGTTTCAGCGGCTTCTCCTCCGGTGCATGGCGGGATCGGACGAATATGATCGTCGGTACAACTATCACCAGTATCAGAATTATCGCCAGGCTTGAAATGAAAACCGGTCGATGCCATCCTGACCTCGGCCCGGATGGTGATTCCTCCTCCTGATTCCTTCTTTCCTCAGCCATAAGAATTCCTCCTTTGCAGGTCATTTTTTGTGCGTCTATTGCATTAGAGCGATTAACACCATCGCTCAGATCCCCTCTGAGTGTAGCGGTTATCCAAGGAGAATCCGTTGCGCGTTCAACGCTTGCGCGTTAAACAGATCGGATCTCCGCTACACCTAAGTGATAAGATAAGATAAGATAATATGAGCGAACCTGAGTGATGGCGTAGCTGACGTTAACCTCAGGATCTCGGCTGCGCTCCGTGATAATTACGTAATGAATGCGATGTATTCTCCGATAAGCTCCTCCAGCTCACGATAGCTTTTGACCCGCTGTCCTCTCACTCTGAGCGATTTGGCGTAGGGCAACCCTCTGGAAAACCATCCTACGTGTTTGCGTATCTCAAGGGCGGCCCTCTCCTCGCCCTTGAATTTCATCATCAGCTTCATAAGCTCAAGCAGCGTTCCCAATCTCTCCTGAGGAGTCGGCTCGGGAGGAAGCCGGCCGGTCTCGAGGAAGGCCAGCGTTCTGGAGAAGATCCATGGATTTCCCAAGGCGCCCCTTCCGATCATCACCCCGTCGCATCCCGTTACATCCATCATCCTCTTGGCATCCTCCGGCTCAAAAACGTCCCCGTTTCCTATGACCGGTATCGAGACCGCCTCTTTGACCTGAGCGATCAAGCTCCAGTCCGCTCTGCCTGAAAACCCCTGAGTTCTGGTTCTGGGATGTAGAGTTATGGCGGAGACACCGCACTCCTCTGCCATCCTTGCGATCTGGGTGGCATTGATAGATCTGCTATCCCATCCGGCTCGGATCTTGATCGTGACGGGTCTATCCGATACCTTCACCACGGCGCGAATTATCCGTTCGATCCTGTCAGGGTATTTCAGCAGTCCCGCCCCGGCGGGCGTCGGCTCAGCCACGACCTTTCGGGCGGGACAGCCGAAGTTCAAATCCACCAGATCACAGTGATCCTGGACGATCCTCGCGGCCTCGGCCATCGAGTCAGGATCGGGTCCTTCGATCTGCACCCCGAACGGTCGTTCCTGTGGAGTGGATTTTATCATCTCTGAGGATCTCTTATCCCCTCTGGTCAGGGCGATGGCGCTGACCATCTCGGAAAAGACCATCGCCGCGCCGTGCCTTTTGGCGATCAGCCTGAAGGCGGAATCGGTAACCCCAGCCATCGGCGCGAGGATCAGAGGATTTTCGAGTTCCAGGTCGCCTATCCTCGGTCCTCTCATTCCCCGCTCATCTCGGCCACGCGCTTAAACGCCTCAAAGGCCTCCAGATATTTGATGGCCTCTTGAACCTGGGGATCGAACTCGTAATCATCCTTTTCGTCTAACGTCTCACGCGCTATGGCCGATTTGATAAGCTCCGTTCTGAGCGCAAGGCCCTTCTTCTCGAGGGAATTCAAAAGCTGCTTGAACTTCGCAAGGTTCGGGTCATCCTCGTCCTCATCCTCCTCATCCTGCTTGATCTTGAAGAGGATATCCTGGCCGTTGGTTTTGACGAAATCCTTGAGCTCCTGGCTTTCCCGGATCTTGCGCCATATCTTGGCCTCCAGTATGCTCATATAGGGCACTTCGATGTCCGGTTCGATGCCGTGTTTGTGGATATCCACGCCGTTTGGCGTATAGTAGTGGGCGACGGTGAGCTTGACCGCCACCTCTTTGCCTGGGGCGACGTTTCGGATGGGGAAGATCTTCTGGACGGAGGCTTTGCCGAAGGTCTTCGTTCCCATCAGTATCCCTCTTCTGTTGTCCTTGATGGCCCCGGCGACGATCTCCGACCCGCTCGCGCTACCTCGATCTATCAGAACGACCAATGGGAATCGTTTATGTGTTTTCCCGGGTTGAACGCGGAAATCCCGGCGTGATTCAGGTTTTCTGCCTTGGGTGTAGACGATCAACGACCCCTCAGGCAGAAAGTCGCTCGCCACATCGACGGCGGATGAAAGCAATCCTCCTGGATTGCCCCGTAGATCCAGGATTACCCCCTTCACGTTCGGGTTGGATTCGAACTCGGAGAGGGCTTTATCGACCTCTGAATCGGTGGGTTCCATGAAGTTGGTTATGCGGATGTAGCCTATATCGCCGTTTATGACCTGGTACCTGACGGTCTTGATCTGGATGATGTCCCTGGTGATGGTAAAGGTGATCGGCTCGCTCTCCCCCTCACGGATCACCTTAAAGGTGACCTTCGTCCCCGGATCGCCCCTCAACATCTGAACGGCATCGTCCACCGACATCCCCGCCGTGGACTTTCCCTCGATCTCGATGATATGGTCTCCGGGTTGGACTCCGGCCTTATAAGCGGGAGTGCCCTCTATGGGAGCTATTATGGTCAGCTTATTGTCCCTCATCCCGATATACATCCCGAGCCCGCCGAAAGAGCCCTTTGTATCCACCTGAAGGTTCTTGTATTGTTTGGGCTCCAGGAATTGGCTGTATG
>CAZHVH010000536.1:0-2691 GCA_964535855.1 uncultured bacterium | reverse complement strand
TGAGCAGGGCATCGGGCGCAAGCTCCCTCTGAGGATACCTGCGCAGGAGTTCCTGGTAGGCCGCTATGGCTCTCCTCTCATCCCTTAACTGCTGATACGATGAGGCTATGGCATAGAGGGCGTCGTCCGCCCACTCGCTCTTCGGGAACAGTTCCACCAACTTCCGATAGTTCTCAATCGCCTTCCTATATTCCCCCAGGTTATAGTAACACTCGGCGATCTCATACTGAGCCTCCGGTCTCAGATCTACCATCCTCTCCTCGCCGGCCTCCTGGACCTGTATTTTCTGATTGGGATATTTCGTGACTATGATCTGATACTGCTTTATCGCCTCTCTGTAAAGGCCCTTCTTAAAGAAGCTGTTGGCGACGCCGAAGATCGCCTGCGCCGCCAAGGGTGTCGAGGGGAACCTCTTAAGCAGGTCGGTGAAGGCCTCTATCGCATCGTCGTATCTTTCCATCTTGTAAAGCACCCAACCGACCCTGTAAAGGGCGTTGTCCACCCAGTCGCCCTTCGGATACTTGACGGGGATCACCTTGAAGGCCTCCAGCGCCTCCCTGTACCTTTTGAGGTTGACCAGGCATATCCCGACATAGTACTGCGATTTATCGGCGAGGGGGCTTTGAGGATAGTTCTCGACCACCTTCTCCCACGCCTTGAGGGCCGCTTGAAATTTAGCCCTCCGCTGAGCGGGTGAACCGGAGCTTTGCCCCTCGGAGAAATACGTCCATGCGATCCCGTACTGACACCTATCGTTCCACTCGCCGTTCGGGAACTCATTGAGTATGCTTTCATATTCCCTGCGTGCCTGGGCATAATTTCCCTGCCAGTAGAGGCTCTCCGCCAGGAAAAAATGGGCCTTGTAGAGAAAACGGCTGCGGGGGAACCGGTTCATGATCTGCCGACATGCATCGATCGCCCCTCGATACTCCTTCATCTCGAACCTCGCCCTTGCGAGCCAGTAGAGCGCCTCATCGGCGGGTGCCTTTGCTCCGATTCCATCCGGGTTCTCCTTCAAAAAGGTTTCCAAGGTCTCGGCAGCGTTACGATAATCCCCGCCGCTGAAATAGGCCAGTCCGAGCTGAAATAGGGCGTACGGCCGAAGTGGGGTTTTGGGATAAACTTTCAGCAGATCCTTGAACGCCGATACGGCAGATTTGTAGTCGCGCAGGCTAAAATATGAGGAACCTATGCCGAAGAGAGCATCATCTCCGTACTCCGATCTACGGCTAACACGCTTATACTCCAGTATGGCCGAGTTATACTGAGAGTCCATTCTACGGCATTCCCCCATATAGAACCTCGCGGCATCGGCCAGCTCTGAGGTCGGGTCCTCGGCGACCAATTTGAACTGCCTATAGGCCTCCCTGCACTTTCCCTGTTTGAAATAGGCGAAGGCGATCCCATATCTCGCGTCATCCACAACCTTGCTGGTCGGATAGAGCTCTATAACTTTGTTGTACTCGTGGATCGCCTCGGCGAACTTATCCTGTGAGAGCAACACCTCGGCTATCCAGAACTGGGCGTCGGCTGCGACGTCCTCCATTGCAGGATATCTATGCAACAGCAGATCGAACTGCCTGCGAGCCTCGTCCATCCTTTTCATCTGGAAGTAGCATTCGCCAAGCCTGAAATTGGCGTTAGCCACGAGCTGTGACCATCTCGGCTCGGAGGAGTATCTGGATATAACCGCCTTATATGCTTCAGCGGCCTTATCCCATCTTTTAAGGGCGAAGAGGCACTCAGCCATTCTGTACGACGATTCGGCCGCCTCGTCGCTTTCAGGGAATTCCTGAACGACCGTCCTGAAGGCGTCATAGGCGGTTTTATAGCTTTTAAGGTGATACAGGCTCCATCCCTTGGAGTAAAGGGCTGATTTCCTCTCAGCCGCCTTGGGGTATTTGGTCAGGAGCCGGTCGTAATATGAGACGGCTCTGGCATAGTTGCCTAAGTTGAAATGGGATTCTCCTATGTAAAAGAGGGATGAAGAGATAACCGCAGGGTCTTTTGCCCCTTTGAGCACCTCCTCAAAGCCCTTTATCGCCTCCTCATATCTCCCCAACTGGAACCAGCTCAGCGCCACACCCCGGACGGCGTCGAGCCTCAGCGGGCTAGAGGGGTAATCCGCCTCAAGCTGTTTGTAATACCTTATGGCATCGTGGAATCTGTGAAGCCTGAAGGCACAATCGGCAGCCAAAAACAGGGCGTCGTCGGCGTTAGAGCTCTTGGGATAATCCTGGATGAACTTCAGCAGGTTCTTCTCGGCCAGCTCATAGGCGCCGTTTTTATAAAGCTCATAGGCGAACTTATAATCCTCCAGCTCGCCCGAAAAGGCCCTGATGGCGATGAACAAGAGTATCAAGATGCTCGATAAAGAGGATAAACCTCTCATCCGGCTCATCTTCTACCTCCTGCTAGCCTATTATAGCATTGGATCTATCGGTATTTCAAGCGATTTTATCCTTGAAACGGGATGGTAGATGGTGTAAAATTAGACTGTTCCCAGGTATAGCAAGCCTCCTGGGAAGATAACGTAAATAAAGAGGTGTTCTATGCCAGCCAATCTGATCATATTGATAGGGGTTATAGCCGGCGTTGTAATTCTCGTCATCCTCGTAATGGCCGCTCAGGTTTTGGGGCTGTGGATAACGGCGAGATTCGCGGGGGTGAAGGTCAGGCTGTTCGGCGATC
>CAZHVH010000535.1:0-2695 GCA_964535855.1 uncultured bacterium | reverse complement strand
GGAAGCTGGAAATCACCCTGAGCCATCCGCCGTATAATTACATCCTCCATACGACCCCCTGTCGGGAGCCGGACGACCTGGAATATTATCACTGGCACATCGAGATAATGCCCCGGCTCACGAAGATGGCGGGCTTCGAATGGGGAACCGGATTTTACATAAACCCAACGCCGCCTGAGGAGGCGGCCAGATACCTGAGAGAGGCCTCCGAGGAGAAGGAGGAGCTTAAGGAGGCTGCGGCAGCAGATGTCCACTGAACGATCAAAAAGCGCTCTCTTCTCACTGATTTTGTCCCTCATCTTCCATTTCTTTCTGGCAGCCATAGGGTATCTTGTGATATCGGGGGAAACCCAGGAGGTCCGCGAAAACACCATCTCCATTGAGATGGTGAATCAGGAAAGACGGAAAGCCCCTCGCCCTTTCATACATAAAGAGCCCGTTTCCCCAGCGCCTCCGACCATAGCGGGCATGGGGCGTAGAATGAGGATAGCCCATCACATCGATCTTCCACTGACATACGCCGACGTGGGAATATCGACGGGAGAAACAGGTCTGATTTCTCCGGAGGAGGGACAAGGCCATCTGCTCGTGGGCGACATCCTTGTGATGGAACCTATGAATAACGTCCAATTTGACCGAACCATACGATTTACCGGTCCTTCGACCCAGCCCGAGCCGGATCTGGTTCCGGAGATCAAAATGGAGATGCCAGGACTTCAATCCTTCCTTTCGTCCTCTTCGCTTCCCCAGATCCCGCTGGGCAACATGGAGGATCTGATAGAGATCATCCGCCGCAAGATCGAATCGACCAAGCGGTATCCTCCCGAAGCACGGCGGGCGGGATATGAAGGCACAGCGGTGATCTCGTTCACCATCAATCTCGACGGGACCCTCGGTGATGTGAGGGTTATAAGCTCATCAGGACATCCCGTCTTGGATCGGGCGGCGATTATGACGATAAAACGCGCCGCTCCTTTTCCGCCCCTCAAGGCATACACGACCGAGCGTAGCCTTACCTTAGAGGTACCGATAACCTTCAGGTTGAAGGAGGGTATCTGATGAGGCGATGGCTCTGGGCCATCATAATGATGATCCTTCTCGTGTCCCCGGGGTGCGGGGGAGATCAAGGGGAGAGGAAGGGGGAGAAACTTAAGGAGCCGGATATGTCCATATTGAGCCAGGAGGAGCGAAACCTGGTCGCTTCGATCAAAAGGTTGAGGGTACAGGTTGAGGAGAGCGTCCGAAAGGGAGTAGAATGGCTCAAAGGCCAGGCCAATGATGACGGATCATATCCTGGTGGATTGGGCGTAACCTCCTTGGCGTTGATGGCTTTTCTGAAACAGCCGGCTCTCAAAGGGGGTTCTATACCGGGATATGTATCCAAAAGCGCGGGATATATAGCCGAAAACCTCAACCTCTCAGCTCCGGCACGGGGTAAACCGGAGCTGTGGGGGGATATCACGCAGAACGCTATGGCGATTCTCGCCCTCACTCAGCTGAACGATCCGAGATACGACGATCTTGTGGAGAAAGGCTTAAAGTTTCTCATTCAAGCACAGATGGACGAGGGGGAAGGAGTATCGCCGGATGATCCCAATTACGGCGGATTCGGTGATATCTATGCGACCGTCTTCGCGCTTATGGCGATGAAGGAGGGAAAGATCTCACCGGATAGCCCTGTCTGGGACAAGGCCGTTAGATTCCTGAAACGTTGCCAGCATTATGATGAGGTGAACGATCGGCCGTGGGCGAGAACCAATACCGGCGGTTTCATCACCTCGCCCTCAGGCAGTCTCGCCGGTGTCGATGAGGAGAACAGGCCGGTTCCTTACGGTAGCGCCACGTACGCCGGATTGCTGGGATATCTCTACTGCGGCTTCAAATCGTATGATATGCCCGTCAGAGCTGCCTTCAAATGGGTGATGGACAACTTCAATTTCGACGTCAATCCCGGACTGGGGTATAAGGAGGTGGGGCCTTATTACTACTTCATGTCCAAAAGCTTGAAATTGCTGGGGGATTTCACCATCCTCGACTCCCATGGCGTTCAGCACAGGTGGTTTAACGAGCTCTTCTCAAAGCTGAAATCGCTTCAAGATCAAGAAGGCTTTTGGAGGTTTGAATCCCCCATCTCGGACACCGCTTTCGTCCTGCTCGCCCTGGAGGAGGGGTATCCCAGGGGATACCCCATACCTGGGCTGGAGTTCAGGATAAAGGGCCGATAATGTCAAATCGGCATATGCCTCACCCCTCTTTCGTGCCATAATGACAGTGATGAAGACAAATTCGTGTTCTGAGCCCCATATATCGCTCTTCACCTTCTCGACCGCTCGTCTGGCATGCATATTGCTCATAATCTCCCCTGAATCGGCGTCTTGGCTTAACTGACGAGAGGTGGTAGCAATGAGGGAGGGAAGAGCGGTGATATTGATCGTGGACGATGACATCAACTCGCTTGAGGTGGTCATGCAGAACCTTCAGAGGGCAGGGTATGAGGTCGTACCTGCTGTGGATGGCAGAACGGCTATGGAGATCGTCCGCCAAGGCGCCGTGGACCTGGCGGTGGTTGACTACAACCTGCCGGACATGAACGGGTTGCAGGTTCTCAAGGTTATCAAGGGGATAACGCCGGGCATCCCGGTTATAATCATGAGCGCCTCGGAGATGAACCACAACAACCTGCTCGATCTGCTGG
>CAZHVH010000534.1:0-2700 GCA_964535855.1 uncultured bacterium | reverse complement strand
CTCTGAGAAATGAGCATTTCTGACCTCTCGGATCTCCGCTACACTTAAGATAACCTGAGGTTATTCACGGAGGTAAAGCATGAGAAGGTTAGCTGTGCCTTTCCTAGTGTTGACCCTATCGTTCGGCGCCGTCTCCTGGGGTGATCTCCTTTCATATGTGAACACGGATGACGGGGCTTACAAATGGGAGATCGAATCGCAGTCCGATCTCGGTCTCGGCGTTAAATTGTATGATCTAAAGCTCATCTCTCAGGTCTGGCAGGGGATCACTTGGCAACACTCCCTGAGGGTAGTCCTTCCCCAAAACGCCCAAAAATCAACGCTTGCCCTGCTCCTTATAACCGGCAGCGGCAAGGGAGATGAGGAGCTTCAATATGGCAAGATGATATCGATGGCTATCAAGGCCCCTGTCGTTGTGCTTCACGATGTTCCATATCAGCCGCTATTCGGCGGACTGAGAGAGGACGAGCTGATCTCTTATACGTTTGCGAAATTCCTGGAGACTCAGGACGAAACCTGGCCTCTGCTTCTGCCGATGGCTAAAAGCGCCGTTAAAGCCATGGATGCGGTTCAGGAGTTGGCCGAGAAGGAACTCGGAATGAAGGTGACGGGATTTGTGGTGACGGGGGCCTCAAAGAGGGGATGGACGACGTGGCTGAGCGCTGCTGTGGATAAACGTGTTAAGGCCATCGCGCCTATGGTCTACGATAACCTCAACCTTGAAGCGCAGATGAATCACCAGCTTGAGACCTGGGGCGATTTCAGCGAGCAGATAGACGACTACACCCGAAGGGAACTTCCACAGATGCTGGTCGAGGGGAAGATGGGAGATTTTGCCGATAAGCTTCAAAATCTGGTTGATCCCTATCGTCACCGCCAGAGGATCACCGTTCCCAAGCTCATAATCATCGGTACCAATGACAGATACTGGCCGCTTGACGCCCTGAACATATATTGGAAAGATCTGATCGGGGAGAAATATATCCTCTACGATCCCAACTCCGGTCATGGCCTCGAGGACAGGGATAGGGTTCTCAGTGATATAATCTGTTTCTTTCTCAAGACGGCAGGAGAGCTGGAGTTCCCCGATCTGAGATGGGAGTTCGACGATACGGAAGATAAGGTCATCCTCCACGTGGTTTCACATAAGGTGAAGCCCACCCTCGTTCAGGCATGGGTCGCTAAATCCCCGACAAGAGATTTCAGAGAGGTCAGGTGGGAGAGCTTCCCGATGTCGAAGGACGAGAAGGGGGTGTACAGGTTCGAGCTCGAAAGGCCGCAGGAGGGATACGCTGCCATGTTCGGCGAGGCGGTCTACCGCACGGATGACGGCAAGCAGTTTTTCCTCTCAACTCAGGTGGTCATCTTCAAGAGGGTGAAGAAGCTATAACTGGGGGATTTGACGACATTACATCGAGGAATCCGAAGCTGTGTTGGCTCATTTTAGGAGGTATGGCCCTCGCTGAGGTGATGGTGAGGAAATATCTATGGAGGCCGAACGTATAGGCAAAATCCTCTTCAGGGCGAGGAGCTATACTCCGATTCCGTTTATAGTTTTGGCGATTCTCTTTTCCAATGCGGGACCTATCTCCACGATAGTTGGCCTGACGCTTATAATAGCGGGCGAGTTTATACGGATATGGTCTGTGGGATACGCCGGAGCAAGGACGAGAGCCACGTCGCTGGGTGCAGCGAGGGATCTAGTTACCGCCGGGCCGTATGCTCACACGCGTAACCCTATCTACATCGGAAACATCCTCATCGCCTTTGGCTTCTCTGTTATGTCAAACATTAGGTTTCTCATGCTCCTTTCGGCGATCTGGTTTCCGCTGCAATATTGGCTGATCGTCCGCGCCGAGGAAGAGTATCTGCTGAAGGAGTTCGGGTGGAGGTATGAGAGATATACTCAGAACGTGCCGAGGTTTCTCTTCAGGGCGACGCCCTATCTTTATAGATCGAACCACGATTTCTCCCTTCGCAGGGCGCTCAGGAGCGAAAGGCAGACGCTTATCGGGATAATCCTTCTGATCGTTTTGATCTCTCTATCGGCGAGATATTGGGCGATCGATGTTGGGCTTTAAAGAGCTTGACGAAAGGGAGGATTTGCTGTATCCTCTGCTTTAGTGAGCAAGTTTGAAGTCCGATGTCCGAAGACCGGGAAAACCCTCTACTTCGGAATTTCGGCATCTGAAGGGCTGGAGAGGAAGTATGACGAAAGTTTTGAGGAGATTAAGGGGACTTATGGAGGAGGTTCAGAGGGACGAGGGGGTCCTTGCTCTCTTTCTCTTCGGCAGCTATGCCAGGGGAGAGGAAAGGGAGGATTCCGATATCGACGTCTGCCTCGTCCTTCAAGGCAGGCCGGATAGGGAAGAGATCGTCCGAAAGCAGATCGAATACCTGAGGTTCCATCAACTCGATCTCCACATCTTCCAGGCTCTACCGATCTACATCAGACACAGGATTCTCAGGGAGGGGAAATTGATTTATGTCAGAGATGAGGATCGACTTTATGAGATGGCTTTCCGAACCGCTCAGGCGTTTGAGGATTACAAACATCTCTATCGGGATTATCTTGAGGAGGTAATGCGTGCTGGATAGGGAAAGGATACTCGCTAAGCTTGATGAACTTGATGGTTATCTGCGAGAGTTAAACGCTGTAGTTCCTGAGACCTTTTCGAAATATCGTAGGATCGAAACGAG
>CAZHVH010000533.1:0-2707 GCA_964535855.1 uncultured bacterium | reverse complement strand
CTCTTTGAAACCGGCAGGAAGAACGCACCTGCCATCATCTTCATCGATGAACTCGATGCCGTCGGCAGATACAGAGGAGCGGGCATCGGCGGGGGGCATGATGAGAGGGAACAGACGCTCAACCAATTGCTCGTCGAGATGAGCGGATTCGATTCCTCCGAAGGCGTGATCGTCATCGCGGCCACGAACAGACCGGATATACTTGATCCGGCACTCCTGAGACCGGGAAGGTTCGACAGACAGATCGTCGTCGATCTGCCCGATGTGAAGGGTAGAGCTGAGATCTTCAAGATTCACCTGAAGAACGTCAGAGCGGCACCGGATGTCTGGGATAACATCGAAACTCTGGCCAAAGGAACGCCCTACTTCTCCGGAGCCGACATCGAGAACATGGTCAACGAAGCGGCCCTCATAGCTGCCCGAAAGAACAAGGAGTTCGTGGATATGGAATGCCTTGAGGAGGCCAAGGACAAGGTGATGATGGGCCCCGAAAGGAGAAGCATGCTGATAAGCGATAAGGAGAAAAGGGTTATCGCTTATCACGAGGCAGGCCATGCCTTGGTCTCGCATCTGCTGCCCGAGGGAGATCCAAACTACAAATGCAGTATCATCCCTCGAGGGAGAGCTCTCGGGGTTACGCAGAAGCTCCCATTGGAGGAGAGGCACAACTACGGCAAGAGATATCTGTTGGCTGAGATAACCACGCGCCTTGCGGGACGCGTCGCCGAGGAGCTGATATTTGGAGATCCGACCACGGGCGCAAAGGACGATTTCGAACGAGCAACTGAGCTAGCTAGAAGCATGGTGTGTGAATGGGGAATGAGCGAGAAGCTCGGACCGGTTACCTTCGGCAAACGGGAGGAACAGATCTTCCTGGGCAAGGAGTTGGCAAGACATAAGGATTATAGCGAGCGAACGGCACTTGAGATAGATAACGAGGTGAAGCGGATAATAAATGAGTGTTACGACAGAGCGAAGGATATAATCCAAAACAACATGGACAAGCTCAAAAGACTGGCCGAAGCGCTGTTGGAGAAGGAGGTGCTCGACGCCAAGGAGATCGAGGAGATCCTCGGTCCGAGGCCGAGCCTTGAGGAGGCACAACCCGCAAAGTTCAACGGCCCGGCAGAAGGAAACGATGAGGGTAAGGGTTCTGAAGCTTGAACGTGAAGATGAGATTAGAAGGGAGATACAGAGGATCGGGGCGACCATCTACGGGACCAGGATAATGACGCCTAAAGGGCTCCATTATCTGGTCAGGGTCGAAGGGATTAGGACCCCGGCCGCCAATATCATGAAACAGGAGATGCTTTCGCTGGGGGGAGAGGTCGCCACCGCCAGGGAGACCCTGACGCTCGAGATGGAGAGAACGACCGTCCTGGTCATGGGAACCAAGAAACAGTTGGAGGAGTTCCTGAAAAAGCTTTCGATCCAACCCTTTGGATTGAAGAGGGCGTCTGAGGAGATCAGGAGGGCAATCGATAATTATGAATTTGAAGGCCGAAGATGCATAGACTGCGCCGGAAGGGAGATAACGTTGGGCCAAAGGACGCTCATAATGGGCGTCCTAAACGTCACGCCTGACTCTTTTTCGGACGGCGGCAGATTTTTCAAGCTTGATGATGCTGTAGCGCACGCCGAGCGAATGGCCGAGGACGGAGCCGATATCATAGATGTGGGCGGTGAATCCTCTCGCCCGGGCGCCGATCCGGTCGATGAGGAAGAGGAGAAAAGAAGGGTGATCCCCGTCATAAAGGAGATTTCCCGAAGAATCGATCTGCCTATATCCATCGACACGTATAAGCCCTCAGTTGCCGAAGAGGCGATAGATTCCGGCGCATCGATCATAAACGACATAACCGCTCTTAGGGATCCCGAGATGGTGGATTTGGCCGCAAGGGGAAAGGTCGGCGTGGTGTTGATGCACATGAAGGGTACCCCTAAAACCATGCAGGTATCCCCCGAATATGATGACCTTATCTCTGAGATCTACTCCTTTCTGGATGAAAGGATCGAGGTAGCCCTTCAAGGCGGCGTCGATCGAGATAGGATCATGATCGATCCAGGAATCGGTTTCGGCAAGAGATATGAGGACAACCTTGAGATACTCCGCAGGTTGAGGGAGTTCAAATCGCTGGGATGTCCGATTCTCATCGGCACATCGCGCAAATCCTTCATAGGCAAAACGTTGGGCGATCTGCCTGTGGAGGAGCGACTGGAGGGGACGGCGGCCACCGTGGCGATCTCGATTGCGAACGGCGCCGACGTGGTAAGGGTTCATGACGTCAAACAGATGAAACGGGTCGCCGCCATGACGGACGCCATCTGCCGCCTTAAGCCATGCTAAATGTAGTCAAGGGCGTAATCCTCATACTGATCGATATCTCTCTCGTCTCCTTTGTGCTTTATCAATTCTTCATGATGCTTCGAAGCACAAAGGCCGCTCAGGCGATAAAGGGGATAGCCGTATTGGCGATCATCTCCTTCCTGGCAAATCTCATCCACCTGCGAGCTGCATCCTGGCTGCTGGGGAAGTTCTGGACCTGGGGAGTGATAGCCTTTATCATACTCTTTCAGTCCGAACTCAAAGGCGCCCTTTCCAGATTAGGGCAGAGATGGACCATCCTAGGAGGGAACACGGATCTGCAAAGATGCATCTCGGAGATATCGAAGGCCGCCGAACGAATGGTTAAATCGGGCGTCGGGG
>CAZHVH010000532.1:0-2708 GCA_964535855.1 uncultured bacterium | reverse complement strand
CCGCGCCGATCACATCCTGGTATCTGGCTATGTTATCCTTGAAAACCCAGGGGTGTCCCTCCTTAACGCGCAGTTCCTTTTCCGGTCTAAGAACAACAGCGGCCATCGCCCCAACCTAAATGACAAGTCTCAAGAATAAGCTTCTGAAGGGCAGGGTTTCTGACCCCGCCTCAACCGGCGTGCAAAGAATATTTTACCACAACGTCGATAGTTAGAGCAACTGCCGCTCTGTATCTGACCTGTCCTCAGGCTCTTGAGGGTTTTGTTGACATACTACGTTTGTCGGCGGGCAAGGGATAGAGTATAATTTAGCTACGCTGTGATTAGGGATAGCTCTCAACCTTTAAGCGGTTGCCTTTCAATGGAACCAGAAGGGAGGAAGAGATGCCTGAGGGGAAGAAACCGAACATCCTATGGATCTCCTTCGAGGATACGAATCCTACTTATGGATGTTACGGCGATCCGGTCGCACGGACGCCCAACTTGGATCGTCTAGCATCCGAGGGATGTCTTTACACCCATGCCTTCTCCACGGCTGGAGTATGTGCCCCGGCCCGATCGGCGATCATCACCGGCATGTATCCCATCTCCATCGGCACACATCACATGCGCACCACACACACCAATCCGTTCACGCCTGAGATGCCTACCCCTTATTCCGCTGTAGTGCCCCATTACGTCAGATGTTTCACCGAATATCTCCGTGCAGCGGGCTACTACTGCACGAACAACGTCAAGACCGACTATCAGTTTGATCCGCCATTCACCGCCTGGGATGAGCTGAGCAGGGAGGCTCATTGGCGCAACCGTCCTGACCCTGATCAGCCCTTCTTCGCCGTCTTTAACCTCACTCGCACCCATGAAAGCGGAATGTGGCCTGAGAAGTGTCCCCAGATCACGTTTGATCCCGATAAGATAGAGGTGCCGCCTTATTACCCCGACACGCCTAAGGTGCGCGAGGCGTTGGCGCGGATGTACACAAACATCGAACACAACGACCGAATTCTGGGGGAGCTCCTGCGGCAACTGGAGGAGGACGGCCTGGCAGAGAACACTGTGGTCTTCCACTGGAGCGATCACGGGCCGCTGCCTCGAGGCAAGAGATGGCCCTACGATGCGGGAATTCATGTTCCCCTGATCATCCGCTGGCCCGGCGTGATCGAGCCGGGAAGCGTCAGCGACCGCCTGATAAGCACCATAGACCTCGGTCCTACGGTCCTCTCTATAGCCGGCCTGGAGATCCCACATCACATGCAGGGGCGAGCCTTCCTCGGAGAACAGGCCGCTCCTCCTCGAAAATACATATACGCCTCCCGTGACCGGTACGACGAGTCCTACGATATGATCCGTGCCGTCCGGGACAAGCGATTCAAATACATCCGTAATTACCGTCCCGATCTGCCCTATTTGCTCTGGATACCCTATCGCAACCGCCACCCCATCCTGCAGGAGATGTGGCGTCTGTATCTGGAGGGAAAACTGGAAGGACCACAGCTGCTGATGTTCCAGCCGCGACGTCCCGTTGAGGAGCTTTATGACACGGAGAGCGACCCTTACGAGATCCACAACCTCGCCTACGATCCGGAGTACAGGCCGGTTCTGGAGAGGATGCGCAGGGCGTTGGATGAATGGCTCGAGGAAGTCGGGGATATGGGGCATATATCCGAGGAGGAAATGGTTCGAGGTTGGTATCCCAATGGCAAACAGCCTCAGACCGCCTCACCGCTTTTCATTCCGATCTGCGAGGAGAATCCGGGCCTGGAGCCGGCTCCGAAGGGAGGCACGTTCACCGCGCCGGTGCTGTTACAGATCCATTGTGCTACTCAGGGGGCGTCCATCGGTTATACCTTTGAGGAAGGCGAGAAGCCCCACTGGAAGCTTTACACTGAACCGATACGCCTGCCGCTGGGGGAGACGAGGATAAGGGCGAAGGCGATCCGAATAGGCTACAGGGAAAGCGAGGAAAGCGTGGCGAGCTTCAAGATCACCCACAAGTAGAGGCGAGGCATTCAAAACTAAATGCCTCGCCCCTACCACGGGAAATCACGCGTTCTCATCCTCTGAGATCAGCCTTTCAAGCTCGCGGCTGTATTCCGCCTCTGAGCGGACACCGACCAGCTTCCGGACGGCCTTTCCCTTGTGGAAGATGATCACCGTCGGTATGGCTCGTATCCCATATCTATAGGCGAGCGATAGGTTCTCATCGACGTTAACTCTGCCCACCTTAACCTTTCCCTCATATTTCTCTGCGATCCTCTCTATCATCGGGGCCAGCATCAGACACGGCCCACACCAGGCCGCCCAGAAATCGACCAAAACGGGCTTATCGGATGAGAGGACCTCGTTCTGAAAGTTCTTCTCGTTCAGCTCTATCTCCATCTCCAAGCACCTCCTCTCACATGGTTGCGACCAGCACTCCCATAGCTGCGCCGTAGATTATGGCGCCGTAGGGGTTACAGAGGAAGATACAATATCCCTTGGACTCGCTATATCTCGTGTAGACTCTATTCATAGCGAATCCCAAAGCTCCCCCTACAATCGCTCCTATCACCGCCTTCAGGATCAATCGAATCACCTCGGTTCATTCTCCCCCTTCAATGGAGAAGGGCTATGATGAGGGGCAGCCGTTTGCCCCTATAGGGATCTAAGCAAAGCACGTGCCATCTCGCCGTCAGCAACGGATCCCCGTCACGAAAGATGAATCTCAA
>CAZHVH010000531.1:0-2709 GCA_964535855.1 uncultured bacterium | reverse complement strand
AAATGGGGGTTCTTCTCGGTGATACTGACGGTCTTCGTGATGGATTTCGTCGATACGATGGGGACGTTGATCGGACTGGGCGCCAGAGCCGGAATGCTGGACGAGGAGGGAAATCTACCCGAGGTGGAAAAACCCATGCTGGCCGACGCTCTGGCCACGGTGGTGGGAGCGCTTCTGGGAACCACGACCACGGGGACATATATCGAGTCGGCGGCCGGGATAGAGGCCGGGGGAAGAACGGGATTAACCGCCCTTGTTACGGCCGGGCTGTTCCTCTTGGCGCTGTTCTTCGCCCCGTTTCTGACGGCGGTGCCCGCCCACGCCTATGGCCCCGCCCTGATCGTCGTCGGTTTGATGATGTTAGAGCCGATCCGCAGGATAGATTTCTCGGACTACACGGAGCTTATACCAGCTTTTGCCGTCGTAACCCTTATGAGCTTTACCTATAACCTGGGGATCGGGATGACGGCAGGATTTGTGCTCTACCCTCTGCTCAAGCTCATCTCCGGCAGAGCTAGGGAGGTACCGGCCGGTGCTTGGGTTTTGTGTGCCCTTTCGCTGATATTCTACATATTCTACCCGTATAAATAGCCTTCAGCGATCAGTATAAAAACGGCGAGTAGCGACCGATGATTTCTTATCATTCGCTACTCGCCGCCTTTTCCGCTGAATGCTGACGCGACCACGCCTTATAGCTTTCACTCTCCCCGTGTCCGATCCGCCGTCCGAGGCATCCACGGGAAGGGGCGGATCGGGATGTTCCGCTGGCTGAGGTGTGGGGATACATGTTCTCACCTCTCACCATACTCCTCCCGCCATTTTGTCGACGAGAAGGGATGTGTGGACGGCGTCCCGGATATCGCTGCATGGTATCTGACCGTTTCGAATGCAGTCCACGAAGTGTTGATGCATGGCGAGCACGCCCTCATAGCTATCCACATCCTCAGGATCGACCCCAGCGACCTCAGCGCCTGAGAGGACCCTTGGTCCCCTGCCATCCTCGTAGATCTCGATTCTCTCCGGCAGCCGCATGTAACATCCGATACCTATTCCGTGCAGTTCTGCCCTCAGATATCTGCCGCCCGAATGGCGGCATGCCGTCACGATACCGACCGCCCTGTTGGCAAATCGGATCAATCCGTTAAAGCTGTTCCTGCGACCGTTGACGAAATCGTCCTGAAACGCCGTCACCTCAACCGGATCGCTGCCGATCATGTATCGAACCAAGTCCACCACATGGCAGACATCGCTCCACAGCATCTCCATATTATCCCTGCGATAGTCGCCGGGCTTGTGGAACTCCCCCATCGCAAGGGTCGCCGGACCTCGTTTCCCCACAAGCCGCATGGCCTCTTGGGTGACGGCAGCGTATCTACGCTGATATCCGACCATACAGTAGACGTCGTTGCTCAACGCCGCCTCAAGCAGTTGAAGCGATTCATCGCTGTTCGCCCCGGCGGGCTTTTCGATGAAGACGTGTTTCCCGGCGTTCATACAGCCGATAGCGGGTTGCGCCATGTGTTGTGGAGGCGCTATGACGTAGACCACATCGAGCTCGATGGAGTCCAACATCCTTTTATAATCGGTATCGTCCTTACATAAGAAGGCGTTAGGGATGTTATATCTCTGCACAACCTCACGCATTCGATCCTCGTTCATCTCGGCCACAGCGACGATTCGAACGCCCTCCAGCCGGCTGACGCAGGGGTAATGGGCGCCACGTGCCCGTGCCCCCGCCCCGATGAAACCGACCTTCAGTTCCTTCATTCGAATACCTCCCTACCGAGGTTTCCCGTATGCTAACAGATTGAGATAGCCCTGTCAAGTGACCTTTCTGGGGCGAAGGGCTTTTCAATGATTTGGCATAATCAGGCGTGGTAAGGGCGCTTCTCTGTGTATACCCCCGAATCCGGCAGGCACGGGGCCTGCCGCTACAGCGCTGGCGAAAAGCGTTGAAAACCCCTCAGCTCAACCGTCATTTGTTGTCATTAGGTCATTTGGCTTCGCCGTCATTTAAATGACGATAAATGACGACAAATGACAATAAATGACCTATAAGCGGGACAGCCGAGAGGCGGGCGGTAGCTTTAAAAACCTCTGCTACACTCAGCGATAATATGAGCGATCGCTATAGAAGTGGAAGCTTCCGAAACGCCCGATTGGTTGCACCTGGGCATGCAGGGTGGTATAATTGGGGTCACCGGAAAAATGAGGGGAAGGAGGAACATATGATGATTCCCAAAATGAGGAAGTACGCTGCTATTACCGGCGACGGTCAAATCGTCGTTGAGGAAGGTCCGATGCCTTCCCCAGGGCGGGGCGAGGTGCTTGTGGAGGTGTATGCGTCGCTCATAAGCCCCGGCACGGAGATGGGGGGTGTGAGGGCACGTCGTGCCCATCCGAGACCCGATGCCCCCGCGCAACCGTTCGGCTACAGCAACGCGGGCATTATCATCGCCCTCGGCGAGGGATGTGACGAGTTTGAGGTGGGCATGCGCGTCGCGTGTATGGGGGGAGGATACGCCCTCCATGCAACGCACGCGTGCGTTCCGAAGAACCTGTGCGTGCCCATCCCGGAGGACGTGAGCTTTGAGGAGGCGGCGTTCAATCACCTCGCCGCGACGGCGTTGCAGGCGATCAGGCGCACGGAAATTCAAATCGGCGAATACATCGCCATCGTAGGACTTGGGATCATCGGACAAGTTGCCT
>CAZHVH010000530.1:0-2712 GCA_964535855.1 uncultured bacterium | reverse complement strand
TCCAGTTACAACAGGGATTACTGGAACGATGACAACATACCCGTGTATCTGAGGAAGGATGAAGGAGAGGGCACGATAGCTGAGATAGAGGGCCCGGGCTGCATCTACCGCGTGTGGCTTGGAGGGGGTGGAGGCGCAAGGTTCAAATTCTACTTCGACGGTGAAACCGAGGCACGAGTGATCCTGCGTTTCTCCGGACCAAACGGCGAACCTGAGCCTCAAAGCAGAGGGATTCTTCCGCTTACAAGCGGTATACAGGCGGATCTGGGCTATCCTCCGATGATGCTTACAGGCACCAAAAATGGTCCTCATCTGGAAACCGGCATCTGTTACATGCCGATGCCGTTTGAAAGATCCTGCCGGATAGCGATAGAACCGCCCGTCGAGAGGAAGTATTTTCAGATCAACTATCATCTGCTCCCGAAGGGTGTTTCCCTGCGTACCTTCGATCCGGCGGATATCCCTCAGGAGGACCTTCAAAAGATCAGGCGCGTTGTGGATATGTGGTATCGTGCCGGCGAACCGCTGAAGGAATCCCCGCACAGGTCCGAGGGAATCCTCAACATAAAGGACGGGGAGGAAGCGGTGCTGCTCGACCTTAAAGAGAGGGCGGGCAGGATTAACGCCCTGAGAGTCAAGCTGCCTGAGGAGCTGCGGAGGGAATCCATCTTAAGATCGTTGATCCTAAAGGCATACTGGGACGGCGAGGATCGGGCGAGCATAGACGCACCTGTGGGCCCGTTTTTCGGGGATGCCTTCGGCACGCCGAGCCGTGAGAAGCCGATCCCGCTCTCCAAAGATATGAACGCCAACATACCGGACGAGCGGGAGAGGGAGCGGTATTCCTTCGGTCTGCCGTTTGAATACAGGAACTTTCTGCTCGGCTATACCAGAGATAGGGGATACTATACCTACTTCCCGATGCCGTTCTTCAAAGGGGCGAAGATCGCCCTGCTCAACGGAACGGGCCGGCCGCTTGAGGGGATAAGCTACGAGATAGAGTATGAAATCAGCGAGGAGCCTGAACCGAACGTAGGGCGGTTCCACGCCATGTATCATCGTGAGAATTCCACCTGGGGGATAGAGGATCCGGAAGCCCTTAAGGTGGACTTCACCGGTAGGGACAACTACGTCATCCTGAGGACATGGGGCAGAGGACATTACGTTGGCGCTAGTCTCTTCATGGTCCAGAAACGTCGAATACCACAGGATGTCGAATCAAGAGGGGTTGGCGGGATATGCGAGGGAAATGAGATGATCTTCATCGACGATGATCCTCAGCGCACGCATATCGGCACCGGCACGGAGGACTATCTGAACCAGAACTATTGGGTGCATGATCATATCTATCCCTTTGACGGCAACCGGGAGGGTTATAGAGCGTGTTATCGGCTGCACATATCCGATTGCATACCCTTTTCGAAGAAAATCGCCGTTACGATAGAGCATGGCGCCGGTAACGCGCATTTCATCGACTATTCAAGCGTCGCCTACTGGTATCAGGAGGCGAAACCGTTTGTAAAATCCGGCAGTTTTGGGATATAATATAAGTGAGCAGGTGCCGGGGATAACCCGGAGAATAGGGAAGTGCGGTGAGATTCCGCCGCGGCCCCGCCACCGTGATCGGCGTTAACCTCTCCTCATGAAAGCCACTGGAGGGTCCATTAAGCCCTCTGGGAAGGCGAGGAGAGGTTGCCGTAAGCCGGGAGACCTGCCTGCACCGAGGAGTCTCACAGCTTTCGAGGGGAAGCTGTGGGATAGATTTTTGATCCCCGGTTTTCCCTGAAAGCCGGGGATTTTTGTTTCTCTCCTCGGATATCCCCGCCCTGCACCGTGAATGGATCGCTCATATTTCCCTTGGGTGTAGTTATACTGACAATCAACCTCCTATCCCTTTCACGCTTAGAGGTTAAGCTGCGTTTGCCGGCGCACTTAAGGTGAGACTGGGAGGCCCGAACAGCTATTTCGGCGAGCTTGTCGAGAAACCGTACATCGGGGATGAGATCGATCCTTTAAGCGTTGGGAAGGTGAAGGAGGTCCGGAAGATACGTGCTTCCCGTCTACGGGACTTCCTTCGCAGCTCCAAAGTTGAGAAATGTTGAAAGATAGTGTAGAATTGCTGCAGGAGGTGATTCGGAATGGAAAAGGAGGCATACTCCATCAGCGATATCGCCCGTAAGCTAGGGGTTACCAGGAGAACAGTCTTCAATTGGATCAAAACCGGGCAGCTAGAGGTGATAAACATAAGCCTGGGAAAGAAAAAGCCGACATATAGGATAACAAAGGAGGCGCTTGAGAGATTCATCCAGCTTCGCAGGGTGAAAACCACTCAACGGGATTTGCCCCGACGCAAAGGGGCAGCCGAGAGAATCCTCTCTAAAAGCTTCAAACTTCAAGGTCTAACAACGGATGAGCTTATCAGGATAGGAAGGGAGGAGAGATGGAAGAGGGTGTGATCGTGCCAGATGCGAGCGTTGCCCTGAAATGGAGGCTCGATGATGAGGAGTACGTCGATCAGGCTCGAACGATGCTCCTCGATTTCAGCCGGGGGAGGATTGAGCTGGTGGTCCCCGATCTGTTCTTCGTTGAGATCTCAAACGGGATGAAGGTTGCGGTCAGGATGGGCAGGATAGATGATGGGAGCGCGAGGGAGTTCGTAAATGGATCGGGGAATATAGCTCCTGAGCTGAGGGAAATATGAACGACTCGATA
>CAZHVH010000529.1:0-2729 GCA_964535855.1 uncultured bacterium | reverse complement strand
GCCCTCATGATCTCCTCGTTATAGACGTCCACCACCTTCTGTCCTCGTCGGACGATCAGGAAATCATCCTCATCCCATTCACCTGAGAGGAAGTTTCCTATGAGCCTCCAGCTCCCCTCAAGCTCCTCGAACTGCCAGCCGTTTCCCTCGGCGATCTTTCCGACCGACGTCCTATATCGCTCGATATCTCCTATACCCATGTTTATGAAAGCGGCCCGCGAGTAGTTGTTCACCCAGCTGCTCTCCATCTCGATGAGGTATCTCGCGTTATCCTCGCCATACTTCTCCACATACTGTCTGTATTTAAGCCTTCTGATCCTCTCGCGGGCGGAGGCTAGCTGATCGACATCTTTGCCTCTCTCGATCCAACCGGGGCTGTAATAGTATGTGCCCGGCTCTTTGATGAACTCCTCCATGTATCTGCGCCTTGAGCCCAGAAAGACGGTTATGCAGTCGTGGGCTCTGAAGAACACCAAGGGGATATCCCTCGCCGTTATGCCTACCGTCCCCCTCGAACAGAGCGCATAGCCTATGAGGATGTAGTCGAAGGAGCCGGGGGAAACTGAATCTATCTGAGACTGTAGCTCCAGGCGTAGTTTATCCGGATCGTCATGAAGGCCGAAAGGCTGAAAGGTGAAATCCAGATCATGTTCCTTTATCTTCTCAGCCAGGGTTTCAAACTCCAGCCTGAAAACCTCACATGATATGACCTTCAACCTCATCTCGATGTCTCCCTTCCCAACACCCTTTTGAGTTCCTTCAGAATCTCCCTGGATCTCCTGAGCTCCAGGTCGGCGTTTCTCGACTCAGCCAACCTGCGGCTTTTGCGGATATTGCCCAGATAGTATCGCGGGAGGACCAAGGTGAGAATCAGCAATCCATCGCTTATATCTCGCGATTTAAACTCCCTCCACGCCCACAAAGCTATGGCCCCGTTCAACAAAAGGGCGTTGATCCCATCTCTCCAGCAACCTGCATAGATCTGCCCTGCCCCTGGAAGGAAGGCCGAGAGCAGAGCGGCTGCTTTTGGCGATCTACGCCCGGCGGGCGGCGTGAGGAGAAGGCGGTTGAGTTTCGATATATCCCTTTCATCCACGCCCATCCCTCTGAGAGAGGGGATCAGGTCTCCCGCGCTTTCCACGCGTTTGCCCTCATAGATCTCCGCTACGCCCAGGAGAAACCTCGCTCTGATTTTAATGGATCTATCGACGTCGGAGTTCAGCACCTCCAGCAGATCGAACTTCGCTGAGCTGTAATCGCCGGCGCAGATCATATCGAGCGCCGATCTTATCCTAGCGGTTGCTATCTCGGATCGATCCCTCATGAGGAGGATAGCGTCATGAACGGCGTCGGCCGCCAGATCCCATCTTCCCATATGGCGATACGCCTCACCTATCCTCATCATACCGAGCTTGATCTCCTCGGCTGAGGAGGAGAAGAAGATGAATCTCTTGTATTCGGTGATCGCCTCCTCAGGGTTTCCCATGTTCAGGAGATGATCGCCGAGCTTTAAAGGCGTGAAAATCGCCGAGAAAATCACCAAGCAGAGGGCCAACTGAGCCAAGTATCTCCTCCTTCAGCCTCTTATTCTCCCTCGCGTTAAACTCCCCGGCGGCTATGGCTGAGCCATAGATGTTTCCTAAGTAAAAGAAGAGGGTCGCCCCGCCGAAAAGCCAACCTTTCGCCGATCTGACGCCGTTATCCCTGAACCCGTCATAGGCCATGCCGGCGGAGAACCCGACGACTGAGAGCGAGTACAGCCCGTCATATCCCCTGCCGGCATATACCTTACCCGCTCCTGGAAACAGGGCCGAGAGAAATGCCGCCAGGAAAGGGCTCTTATGTGGTTTGGACTCCACCAAGGGCATAAGCTTCATCAACCTTTCTGCGACGCCCAACACATCCTCCCTTGACAGCGAGTTAAGGAGCGATCTCAACGTTGACCTCGCACGATCCGCCCTGCCGAGCATTATCTGCCCTGCGGCCTCAAGACATAGAGCCCTTTCGGATATGCCCTTCGTCCTCTTCAATTTCCTCAGCGTATCGACAGAGCTGGCGAAATTGCCCATTTTGAAATACAGACATCCCACCCGATAAAGGACCTCCTGACCGCCCAGCTTTTTATAGAAGGACAGGGCTCTTCTATACTCCCCGATCATCTCATAGCTAAGCCCTATCCTGTAAACGGCCCAATCCCTGTCATCATCCTCGCCGGCGAAGAAGAGATATCTCTCATACTCCCCTATCGCCCTCTTATAATCGCCCTCCTCGAAGAGATGATCTGCGAATTTGAGGATGTTTTCGGGCGAGAGATAGGAGATGGATACCATCAGGATCAGCGCGAGGTGCAAGGCCATGCTTCGTACCTCTCTATCGGGTCTCTCAATTTTCCGCTGGCCTCATCCACCTCGTAGATCGTTCCAGCGTAGAGATAGGCAAAGCCATGACATCTTTGAAGCCGATCGGATGCCAGAAGCGCCCCTTTGATCGGCCCGAACCTTCTTATCGCCTGAAAGGCGAAGCTCGAACAGGTGGGGATGAAATTACAGACGGGCATATCCTGAGAGGATATGAAGATCTGGTAGAACCTTATCCCGCCGAGCATGAGAAGCGAGAGCTCGTTATGCGGCCTAACCACATCGGATCTGGGGCGATGATGATCGTTCATCTTCACCCCGATCGGAGCCATCCTCATCAGGTATTCGATGTCATTCAGCGACTCCTCCCTC
>CAZHVH010000528.1:0-2730 GCA_964535855.1 uncultured bacterium | reverse complement strand
GTGAGCTATGAGTGGGATCTGGATAACGATGGACAGTATGATGACGCGACCGGGGTGACGGCGAGCGTGAGCTATCCCGATGACGGCCAGTTCACCGTCGGATTGAAGGTCACGGATGACGACGGGGATTACTCCACAGCCAGCGCCGTTGTGACGGTGAACAATAAGCCTCCCGTTCTGGGAACCCTCGGGCCGTTCTCCGGGGATGAGGGACAACCGATAACCCTGACCGCCACGGCTTCGGATGTGCCGGCCGATACGCTGTCATATGCGTGGGATCTGGACGGGGATGGGGAATATGACGATGCAACGGGAGCTACGGTCGAATACACCTTCCCCGATAACGGAACATATACGGTGGGTGTCTCCGTCACCGATGATGACGGTGATTCAACGACCGGCACCGCTACGGTCACCGTGAATAACATCTCACCGGTCGCCGATGCGGATGGCCCCTATGAGGGCACGGCCGGAGAACCGATCCAGCTTCAGGGATCTGGAAGCGATGTGCCAGCCGATACGCTCACCTATGAGTGGGATTTCAATTACGACGGGGTCACGTTTGACGTGGACTCCAGCGAACAGAACCCAACTGTCACTTATGAAGGTGAAGGCACTTACACCGTCGCATTGCGTGTCGAGGACGATGATGGAGGAGTGAGCGAGCTAAGCTTATCGACCGTCACTGTCTCGCCTCCTCCCAACAGGGCGCCGGAACTCGCGGAGATACCCGATCAGACCGTGAACGAAGGGGAAACGTTGAGTTTCACCGTGACCGCTACCGATCCCGATGGCGATCCTGTAACCCTTTCGGCGGCCGATTTGCCCGAAGGTGCGGCCTTTGATCCGGTCACGGGCCAGTTTACCTTCACCCCCAACTTCGAGCAGGCGGGCGAATATGACGTGACGTTTACCGCCACTGATAACCGCACCCCGCCGCTCTCGGACGAGATGACGGTACACATAACGGTCGTCAACGTCGAAAACGCCATCGTCCTCTCCGTGACCCCGACGCTGCTCAAAGCTGATGGAATCTCCACGGCTGAGGTGATCGCCACCCTCATCTCGAACGGTCAACCTACTCCAAACGCACAGGTCGAGCTGACCGTGACCGAAGGGATGGGCAGTCTAGCTCGGACAAGCGGCACCACGGATGAAAACGGCAGGTTCTCAACCCTCTACACCGCCGGAACGACCTCCGGGGATGTCCGGATAACCGCCGCGGCTCCGGAGTATAACGTCTCAGACGCCGTTACGCTTAGATTGGACGGCGACGGGCCGACGATCGTGCAGGTCACGGGAGATGCTCAGGGCACCACGGGGGAGGTCGTCGAGATAGCGTTGACCGCTCAGGATCCGACCGAGCCGATATCAGCGGATATCTATCTGAACGGCACCGCTCAGAAGATGAGTAAAATTGGCCCGGATGAGTTCAGATACCAGATCCAGATGCCGCTTACCTCAGTTGATCCGATCTCGTACTACATCATCGCCTCAGACGGTTTGGGTAACACAACCAGAACGCCCGAGTCCGGTTCATATACGATAACCGTCGTCGATAATGATCCTCCAACTGCCAACGCCGGGCCGGATCAGAGGGTCGAACTGGGACGGGACGTGGCCTTTGACGGCAGAGGATCAACCGACAACATCGGGATAGTAAGCTATAAGTGGGATATCGATGCGAGCGACGGGGTGGATTTCGAGAACCCGGATCTAACGGGACCTAATCCGACCTTAAGCGGTGGATATTCAGCTTTCGGAACATATACCGTCACGCTTCAGGTTGAGGATGCAGCCGGTAACACCGACACCGACACCCTCATCGTCACCGTCCCCGATACCATCCCGCCCTACATACTGCTTGATCCGATAACCTCGCCCACCGGTCAAACCTCGATCACCGTCACCGGAACGGTCTACGACAGAGAAGGCGGTCAACCTGAATCGGGCGATACGGTTGATGTAATGCTAAACGGCATAGTCCGCGGGACGGGCACGAGCGGAGATGATGGGACTTTCTCGATAGAGGTAACCGATCTGACGGATGGCCTCTATCAGGTGACCGCTACGGCGACTGACAGCTCGGGCAACACGAGCGATCTCACCCCACCGGTGGAACTCATCGTAGACACGACACCACCCTCTATCGCCGGGCTGACACCTCCGGACGGAAGCACGGTTATCACAAGGCGGCCTGTGATCTCGGCCACGCTGACCGATGATCTGAGCGGAATAGCCCCTCATAGTATAACGATGACGCTCGCTGTTGGAGGGCAAACGTTCGCTCTTAACCCGACCTTCGATCCCAACACCGGCCTCTTGAGTTACGCGCCCGACTCCGACCTGGTTAACAGGGCGCAGTATACGGTAAGCGTCGAGGTCGGCGATGGGGTCGGAAACACGGGCACAGCGAGCTGGAGCTTCACGGTCAACGTATACGCTCAGGATACCGAGCCGCCGACCTTCAGCCAGTTCGCGCCCGCTGATGGAAGCACGATACCCGATCCTCAGCCGACCATCTCGGCGATCGTCACCGATCCGAGCGGGATCAAGAAGGGCTCCGTTTCGGTGGAGCTCGCTGATTCAGAAGGCAACTCCGTGCCGCTGGCGGGGATCAATTTCGACGAATCCACGGGTAGGATAAGCACCTCCCCGACATCGCCGCTCGCGGACGGCGCTTATACCGTGACGCTTTCGGCGCAAGATAACAACGATAATGAGGGCACG
>CAZHVH010000527.1:1287-2744 GCA_964535855.1 uncultured bacterium | reverse complement strand
ATCTCTCATATATCGCCTGCGATGCTCTGGAGCTGCCTTTCAAGGATGAGAGCTTCGATCTCGTCTGTTCAAACGAGCTGATCGAGCACCTGCCGGACGTCAAGATGGGATTGGATGAGATGATGAGGGTGGTCAAGCCGGGGGGTAGAATCGTGATCGTCGGCCCCAATCTCTGCTCGCCCATACTTCCGCTGATGGATCTGATCAAAAAGGCTTTAGGACGACATGATGAGATCGTCTGGGCCGGATCGATAGGCGAGGGGCTGAAGCTATGCCTGAAGAACCTCTTCCTCTCCATCGGAAAGAGGTTATCGGCAAGACCTCGCTTCATATACCGCGAGCCGGATCTCGACGATAAGGTCATAGGAGGCGATTCCGACAGCTCCTATCTCGCCTCGCCGATAGACCTCGAGAGATATTTCAAGCTCAGGGGATTCAGGATCGAGAGGTTATGCGTGGGAGTGGGGGTTAAGGGGAGAATCATGGCCCGAATTATGCCCCGTATGGGGCTTTATATCAGCATGGTTTTCAAAAAACCGCACAAGGCAGGCGATAGAGTATGAACATCAGACCTGACGATTTCGTTCTGGAGATAGGCAGCGGCCACGATCCAAAAATCAGATCGGATGTGTTATGCGATAAGTTCATCGAGGATGACACGCAGCGCGGCGGACCGATCGTGGCCGATAGGATGCTCGTCGCCGCAGACGGACAGTATCTTCCCTTCGCGGATAAATCATTCGACTACACCATCTGCTCACACGTCCTGGAACACGTTGAAGATCCCGAACTGTTGCTTAAGGAGCTCATGAGGGTTAGCTATAGGGGATATATCGAGACGCCCTCTGAGATCGCGGAGAGACTTTACGGCTGGCCGTACCATAATTGGATCGTCAACCTGATAAACGGGAAGCTGGTGATACAGAAAAAGGTGGGGGGGAACCAGTTCGGCCAGCTTTTCCACTGCCTTGCGGCTCACGATAAGGACTTCGCCAGATTCCATCAGAGGTACCACCACCTCTTCCTCGTGCGGTATGAGTGGGAGGGGAGGATAAACTACACCATCCTGCCGCCCGACCCGTCGCCGCTCCAACTGGAGTCGGCTCAGGCGGTGGAGGAGCTGCTGATGAACGTGCCGGAGGAATCGCTCTTCGACTTCTTCATCTCCTACATCAAGAACTCGATGCCTCAGAGATGGAAGGTCAAGATCAAATCCTTCCTGGCAAGGCGACGTAAGCCGCCCGCCAAAACGCTTAAGGATATAGTCGTCTGCCCCCTCTGCAAGGGGGAGGTGGAATGGAGGAGAAATGAGATAATCTGTCACAGATGTGATATAGCCTATCCGATTAAGAACGGTATCCCCTATCTTTTGGTCCCCGAGGACAGGAAACCGGAATTCAGTAGGGGCTAGGCATTCAAAGGGGAATGCCTAGCCCCTACCGATGGGGCATAGGACA
>CAZHVH010000527.1:0-1187 GCA_964535855.1 uncultured bacterium | reverse complement strand
TGCTGGCTGATCTGGGAGGGAGAGGATAATGAATTTATGGCCGGGGAAATAGCGCCTGCTGGGATCATCCCTGGTCTGAATAGGCGCGATACAAATAGCCCAGCATATAAACCGAGGATAGATGAAACCAATAGCGATATCCACCTGGTGGTTCGGGAAACAGGCAGTTCTGAGAGCCGGTGAGCTTCTGAGAGAGGGCGTCAGCTCCCTGGATGCCGTCGAGGAGGGGATTAAGGTCGTGGAGGACGACCCTCAGGTCACCTCCGTCGGCTACGGCGGACTGCCGAACAGCGGCGGATACGTCGAGCTTGACGCCGCCATCATGCACGGCCCCACCCACAACGCCGGGAGCGTCGCCGGATTGAGATACATAAAGAATCCGATCTCGGTCGCCCGAAAGGTGATGGAGCTGACCAGGCATGTCATGCTCGTGGGGGAGGGCGCCCTTAAGTTCGCCCTACAATGTGGTTTTCAAAAGGTGGAACTGCTGACGGAAGAGAGCAGGAGGAGGTGGCTGGAATGGAGGAAATCCAACGAGGAGACCGAATCACACGACACCGTCAGCCTCATCGCCCTCGACTCCAACGGAGATTTGACGGTAGGATGCTCCACGAGCGGCCTTGCGTATAAACTCCCCGGTCGTGTCGGGGATTCGCCCATAATCGGCGCGGGCGTCTATGTGGATAACGATATCGGCGCAGCGGCAGCGACAGGGGTGGGCGAGGAGATCATGAAGTTCTGCGGCAGCTTCCTGATCGTTGAGAGGATGCGCGATGGGCTCTCGCCACAGGAGGCCTGCGAATATGCCGTCAGGCGCATCCTGCGCAAGAAACCCGAGGATAGGGAGATCATGGCCGCTTTCATCGCCCTGTCCAAAGACGGCTCCTTCGGCGCGGCAGCCACAAAAGAGGGCTTCACCTACGCCGTATGGAGATCCCCCGGCGAGGTGATCACGGGACAACCGGAGGTTGGAAATGAATAGCAGAGGGGGATTATCGTTTCAACAGGTCATCGAATATGTGGAGATGCTTCCACCGGAAGATCAAGAGATTCTGGTGGAGCTTATCAAGCGAAGATTGATAGAGCGACGACGTGCGGAGATAGCTCATAATGCTGAAGAAACCCTGAGAGCTCTGCGCGAGGGTAAGGCATGCCGAGGAACAATTGAGGATCTTAAGGATGATCTG
>CAZHVH010000526.1:0-2752 GCA_964535855.1 uncultured bacterium | reverse complement strand
TCGGTTGACTCCTAACCGGTATGAATGTTAAAATTTGCCCTGTCAATCCTGCCATGTGAGGTGCCTATGAAGGTCAAGCTCGCGTCGCTCTTATGCCTTTTACCTTTTACCTTTTGCCTTTTACCTTATACTGCAGCCAGTGCCCAACATCCCTTCATATCCCTTAACCTCTCCGACGACGAGATATACAGCTTCATGGAGAGGCTCTCCATCAGGGGGCTTTTAGACCTCCATACAAACACCATCCCCATTCGCACGGGCGAGGTCCTTGCAATTCTAAATCGGATTAAGAAGCAGGCTGAAACCGGGGAGATATCCCTCTCTCCCACGGAGATCGAAAAGCTGAAGAGGTTGATCAGATCCATCCCGGCCTTTGAAGGCAAGGGCGAAAAGTTCGGCTTCGATCCGTCAGGGGGGATAGAGATGGGAGACAGCGGATCGGGGAGTTATCTATCGATCTATTCCAAGCCTGCTATCTTCGGTGCCATAGGGGACAGAGTCTCCTTCATGACGGGATTCAAATATGGCGTGTTGAAGGATCATCGAAACTATCCTCCGCTTCCCGGCGAGAGGATCTACGCCACAGGGAATCTGTGGCAGGTGACGTCGATGAGGGCATACCTCAACGTACGGGTCACTTCCACCCTCTCACTGTCGGTGGGCAGGGAGAGGATGTGGTGGGGTCCAGGGAGGTTCGGCTCTCTGATCCTCTCCGATAACTCCGGTCCGAAGGATATGATCGCCCTTGATCTTAGGACGAGGAAGATCAACTTCGTCTCCTTCACCTCCATCCTCAAAAGCAGGCTTGGCAATAAGAGGCTCTCGGGCCATAGGCTCGAGGTCCTGCCGTTTGGATGGATGCGGGTCGGGATACATGAGCTGATCCTCTATTCGGACAGGTTCGAGATCGGCTATCTCAACCCTGTCACCATATACTTCGTCTCCGAACCGATGACGGAATACGGCAACCGCAGCGGAGCGGAGGGCAGAGGCGGATCGGTCGATAACCTGATGATAGGCGGTGATCTGGCGATCCGGCCCCTCAAAGGGATGGAGATCTACGGCGAGGTTATGGTGGACGATTTCCAGCCACAGAAGGGATTGGAGGGATTTAAGGACTGGGACAGCAAATACGGCGTTCTCATGGGAGCCTATCTGGTCGACCCGTTCGGATTGAGGGACACAGAGATACGGTTGGAATATGCCTTCGTGAACCAGTGGTGCTATACGCATGAAAGCGGGCTCCTGGCGTATACCGATATGGAGAGGGTAATAGGCCATCCGATAGGCAGCGATGCCGACTCGCTGACGCTGGAGCTGAGGGGCGACCTCTCCCCGCACATCCGGGGCGGTCTCAGATACTCGCTGAGTCGCAAGGGGGAGACGGACGTGACCGACGTCCATCCCAAAGGTGGATCGGAGGAGTGGGAGTTTCTATCGGGAACGGCGGAGATCAGTCACGATCTCAACCTTAGCCTCAGCCTCAACCTGCCAAAATCAAGCTGGAGGATCGAGCTGATGGCCGGAATCTACCACGTAAGGGACCTCAACCATGAAAAGGGAGAGGATGATAACGGCCTACGATTCGCCCTTAAGCTTGAAAGGAGCGTGTGGAGGGGAATCAATTAATAGTCAAGGGACGAGAGACGAGGATCAAGAGTCGAGGGACAAGGGACAAAAGACTCTAGACCCTCGACCCTGGACTCTCGACCAAAACGGGAGGTTATCCCATGAAGGCTTTTCTGTTGGCGGCGGGGAAGGGAACGAGGTTGAGGCCGTTAACGTACAGAATTCCGAAATGCCTCGTGCCGATCCGGGGAGTCCCGCTTTTGGATTACTGGTTTGATCTGTTCGAGAGACACGGGATCGATGAGGTGTTAATTAATCTGCACCATCTCGCGGATAAGGTGTTAAGTTTTCTGCAACTCAGGAAGGGAGAGCTGCGAAAACGGAACATAAAGGTCATCACGACATATGAGCCGGAGCTGTTGGGGAGCGCTGGAACGATATTTGCGAACAGATCCTTCGTCGATCCGGATGAGGATTTCCTCATCTGCAACGCCGATGACCTCACGGATGCCGATCTGACCGATCTTGTGGAGTTCCATCGGTCGCATGAGATGCCCCTCACGATGGGGCTGTTCGAGGCTGATGAGCCCCAGAGATGCGGCATAGCCGAGCTGGATGAGGAGGGAACGATCGTGAGCTTCGAGGAGAAACCGCAAAACCCGAGAACCAACCTCGCCAATGCCGGTATATACGTCGCCAGATACTCGATCTTCAACTACATACCCCGCAAAATCCCATGCGATATCGGCTACGACCTGCTTCCAAAGCTCGTCGGCAAAATGAAAGGTCGACTCATCCGGGGAAGGCTGATAGACATCGGCACTCTGGAAAGCTACAGGATAGCGAATGAGGTGTGGGTGTGAGGGTCGAGGGACGAGAGACAAGAGTCGAGAGTCGAGGGACGAGAGTCGAGAGTCAAAAGAAAATAAGACTCTAGACTCTGGACTCTCGACCCTTGACCGTAATAGACCCCCGACCAATCCGACATGGAGGTGAAAGATGATCATCGTTCAGACGCCGCTGAGGATCGGACTGGCAGGAGGCGGTACGGATCTCAGGGCGTTCTATTCGATCGAACCCGGAATGGTTCTCAATATGACTATCGACAAATATATCTTCGTCATAGTTAAGGAGAGGTTTGACGACAAGATCTACATCAACTACTCCAGGAAGGAGATATGCG